>JANXTJ010000298.1 GCA_025352485.1 Salinibacterium sp. | reverse complement strand
GCCCCCTCGTAGAGCGCGTGCAGCCCCTAGTCGAGCGCGCGCAGCCAGCGGCCGATGGCCGTATTCCACCGGTCGGCGTCGTAATTCCATAGCTTGGTGTGACGTGCGGTCGTGAACTGCTCGAAGGTGACGATATCGGGGCGAGCCGCTGCGAGGGCGGCCGCTGCATCCACGGGAATGTAGCCGTCGTCGGCGCTGTGTAGCAGCAGGATCGGTAAGCGCAGCTCCCCCGCGCGGCTCACAAAATTGAGTCGTTTGAGATCTATCGGGCTCGCCTGACCGGTGAGAAATCCCGCCCATTTTCGGGACAGCAGACTCAGAACGCCGCGGTCGAGGATCGACGGAAGCCGGTTGACGGTGCCCTGAAATTTCAGTGCCGCGATCCAGTCGACCACCGGCGACTCCAGAACAATTCCCCGCACGAATTTTGCCAATGACGACCGGGTCACCGCCTGCAGCACCGTTGCCCCGCCCATCGACCAACCCATCAGCACGATTTCGCGGGCCCCATTGTTGACGGCGTACCGAATGGCGGCCTCGACATCGCGCCACTCCGCGTCGCCGAGCGAATAGCGGTTATCCGAGGTAGCCGGCGCTTCCCCGTCGTTGCGGTACGACACCAAAAGTGAGTTGTATCCCGCTTCACGAAAGACCGGCGCTGCGCGCAGGGTCTCCTGGCGACGAACTGCCCGCCCGTGCACCCCGATCATCCAGCGCGCGCTTGGCCCCGCGGCCGGAATCAGCCAGGCGGGGGCCGGTCCGAGTTCGGTCTCGACCGAGATGTCGCTGAACGGAAACCCCAGCTCCTGTGGGCTCAGGAAGAACCAGCCACTGAAGCGACCGCGGCGGGCGAGATCAAGGACACCGAAGTCCACCCCGAGTAGTTGGCGCGTCACCGTATCAGCCGTGTACGACAAAATTTCGCCGACCCGCGCATGCCCGGCCTCCTGATCGAACCAGAAGCTGTAACGGCCGGGGGTCATCGAATCAATGGTCGCCGACAGGGTGATCGTCACTGCCCCGTTGTCGAGAATTTCGACATCCTCAGCACGCTTGGTCGGCGGAGTCACGACGGTACGGGCGAATATCACCGTCATGGCACCAGCGGCAATGGCGGCCATCACGCCGAGGGCCGCCACCCCACCGGCGATTCCCGTGACTATTGCCCCAGTCGCGGCCCCGGAATGCTCGTGCTTCGCCATTCACATCCCCGATCTTGCGCGCGGTGCGCGGCGGCGTGGCTCGGGGCTGATCCCCTCTGCAAAGCCTAATCTTCACTCGTGCCCGACGTACCCTCCCCACCACAGCCGGCGGCCTTCGCTGCCGCGCTCGAGTCTGTACGCAACGCCACAATGCGCGGTGAATTGGCCATCACCGAAATCGCAGCTCCGGGGACGCTTGCACCGTGGTCGTTTGCCCTCGCAGCGGATCTCACCCCTGCTCGGCACGGCAGCGACTCCGAACTCGGAACGGGTCGCTTCGTGCTGCTGTACGATCCGGAAGCCCCCGAGGCTTGGGACGGCGAATTCCGGGTCATCTGCTACGCCCAGGCGCCGCTCGAGATGGAGATCGGGGTGGACCCGGCTCTCACCGACGTGGCGTGGTCGTGGCTCGTCGATGCCCTCGACATCCGGGGCGCGAGATACGCCAATGCGTCTGGCACCGCCACCAAGATTTTGTCCACCGGATTTGGCGAACTCGCCGCCCAAGGCGATGGCGCCCAGATCGAATTGCGGGCCTCGTGGACACCCGACGGCCCCGACCTCGCCGCACATGTGGAAGGCTGGGGGGAGTTGTTATGTATGCTCGCCGGACTTCCTCCGGCGATCGAGGGAGTGAGCCTGCTATCTGCGCGACGAGTGGGACGTGAGTAACTCGGACGAGAGCGTCGCGGACGACGTCACGGCCGAACAGGACGCTGCGCCCATTCAGGCCGCGCATGTTCTGGTCGACGTCATCGAGACCCGCGAGGCGTACCTCGCCGCGGTGGCAACCATCGCGGCTGGGACCGGCCCGATCGCGATCGACGCCGAGCGAGCATCCGGCTATCGCTACTCGCAGCGCGCCTACCTCATCCAGATTTTTCGACGCGGCGCCGGCACGTTCTTGTTTGACCCGCCCGCGGTCGGCAGCTTCGCCGAACTCAATGACGCGGTCGCCGGCGAGGAATGGATTCTGCACGCGGCAAGTCAAGACCTGACCTGCCTCAGGGAGGTAGGACTTGCCCCCATCCGCCTTTTCGATACCGAACTCGCGGCCAGGCTCGCCGGACTGCCCCGAGTGGGCCTCGGCGCGGTGGTCGAAGATCTGCTCGGCATCCATCTCGCCAAAGAACACTCCGCCGCCGACTGGTCGACCCGACCCCTGCCCCAGTCGTGGCTGGTGTACGCGGCCCTCGACGTCGAACTGCTCGTCGACCTGCGCGAAAAACTTGCAGAACTGCTCGAGCGAGATGGAAAATTTGGCATCGCCCAGGAAGAATTTACCTCTGTACTGGGGCGCGACTTCGTCATCGTGCGCCAGGAACCATGGCGGCGCCTCAGTGGCGTGCACGCGATTCGCGGCGGCCGCAATCTGGCTGTTGCGCGCGAGCTGTGGGAGTCGCGGGATGCCTACGCCCGCGAAATCGACACGGCACCGGGACGCCTGGTCCCCGACTCCGCCCTCGTGGCTGCGGCCAGAGTTCTGCCCGAAACCAAGCGCGATCTCGCCGCGCTGAAAGAGTTCACCGGCAGGGCCAGCCGCTCACAGATCGACCGCTGGTGGAACGCCATTCAGACCGGAATGGCCAGCACCGACTATCCCGTGCTGCGCTCGACCGGAGATACGATGCCGCCGCCGCGGGTCTGGGCCGACAAGAACCCTGACGCCGACAAGCGGCTCAAGGCCGCTCGCGCTGCCGTGGCGACGTTGGCGACCGAGATGTCGATCCCCGTCGAGAACGTGCTCACGCCCGAATCGCTGCGGCGTCTGGCCTGGGCTCCCCCGGAGCCGGCGGCGCGTGACGATATCGCGGTAATGCTGGAGACGCTCGGTGCTCGTGCGTGGCAGATTGACGCAACGGCACAGGGAATTGCCGATGCCTTTGTGGAAGCCAGCCAAACGCCGGAACCGGCCGCCGAAACGATTTCGTAGGAACAATCAAAGGATTCCCGCGCCAAAATCTCCCCCCCTAGGATTTAACCGTCCAAGGAAAGTGGAGGCATCGTGGCCGAGAAACAAGAAGTCGTGTTCGTCGATGGGGTACGCACCCCATTCGGCAGAGCAGGCGAAAAGGGAATGTTTTGGAACACCCGGGCCGACGACCTGGTGGTCAAAGCGATGATCGGACTCCTGGAACGCAACAGCAACATCCCCCAGGATCGCTACGACGACGTCGCCATTGCGGCCACGACGCAAACCGGCGATCAGGGCCTCACCATCGGCCGCACGGCCGCCCTCCTCTCCGGACTACCGAAATCCGTTCCCGGCTACGCAATCGACCGGATGTGTGCTGGCGCCATGACCTCGGTCACCACGATTGCCGGCGCAATCGCCTTTGGCGCCTATGACATTGGGATCGCGGGCGGCGTCGAGCACATGGGTCGCCACCCGATGGGCTTCGGTGCCGATCCCAACCCCCGTTTCCTCTCGGAGAAACTGGTCAGCGCCGAGGCCCTCAACATGGGTAATACGGCGGAGCGCATCCACGACCGCTTCCCGCACCTCACCAAGCAGCGAGCCGACCACTTCGCGTTCCGCAGCCAGCAAAAGGCCAAGGCCGCCTACGAAAACGGCAAGCTGCAGCCCGACATCATCCCGGTCGCAACCAGAAGTGACGCCGGCTGGGGGCTCGCCACCGTCGACGAGGCTCTGCGGCCCGAGACCACGATGGAAGGTCTCGCCGCTCTGAAGACCCCATTCCGGCCGCACGGTCGCGTCACCGCGGGTAACTCCTCCGGGCTCAACGACGGGGCAACCGCCTCGATCTTGGCCAGCGCGAGTGCTGCCAAAGAGTTCGGCTTGACCCCCAAGATGCGCATGGTAAGCTTCGCTTTTGCCGGCGTGGAGCCGGAGATCATGGGGATCGGCCCTGTGCCCTCCACCGAGAAGGCGCTCACGAAAGCTGGTCTCACGATCGCCGACGTCGGGCTCTTCGAGCTCAACGAGGCTTTCGCCGTGCAGGTGCTCTCCCTGCTCGACCATTTCGGAATTGACGACGATGACCCGCGGGTTAACCAGTGGGGCGGCGCCATTGCGATGGGCCACCCGCTCGCGTCATCCGGAGTTCGACTGATGATCCAGCTGGCGGCGCAGTTCGCGGAACACCCTGAGGTGCGGTACGGCCTCACCGCCATGTGCATCGGCCTCGGCCAGGGCGGATCCGTCATCTGGGAGAACCCGCACTATCTGTCCAACAGCAAAGGCGGCAAGTAATGACGACGGCATCCGATTTCGACAGGCTCGTTTCGCTCGATCCTGATGAGGTCATTACGCACTCCTTCGTGCGCGACATCCCGATCTCCGACGGCAAGGTGCTCGCGCTGCTGACCCTCGACAACGGCAAAGACCACACTCGGCCGAACACCCTCGGGCCGAAGACGCTGCTCGAGTTTGCCGCCGTGCTCGACGAACAGAAGGATCGCGCGGCACGCGGCGAGATCCACGGACTCGCGGTCACCGGCACGCAGTTCATTTTCGCCGCAGGGGCCGACCTGTCGAAGGTGAGCGAGCTGCCCGACCGGGAGACCGGCCGGAAGATGGCCCAACTCGGCCACTGGGCGATCGGCAAGCTCAGCGGGTTGGGGGTGCCCTCGTTTAGCTTCGTCAACGGGCTCGCCCTCGGCGGCGGCGTCGAGATCCCGCTCAACTCCAACTACCGAACCGTGGCCAGTTCCGTCCCGGCGTTTGCGCTGCCAGAGGTTTTCCTCGGAATCATCCCCGGCTGGGGCGGTGCCTGGTTGCTTCCCAACCTCATCGGAATCGAAAACGCCCTCGAGGTTGTCATCTCGAATCCCTTGAAGAACAACAGGATGCTGCGCGGACCCCAGGTCTTCGAGCTCGGCATCGCGGATGCCATGTTCGGCCCCGCCAACTTCCTCGAGGATTCGATCAGGTGGGCCGCCGGCGTTATCAACGGCACGACGAAGGTCAAACGCCCGAACGAGCCCGGCAAGATCGAGCGTGCCGTCAAGTGGGATATCGCCATTGGCATCGCCGAGAAAACTCTCAACAGTCGCATCGGCACGGTGGCGCAGTCCCCCTACCGGGCGCTGGAGC
>JANXTJ010000275.1 GCA_025352485.1 Salinibacterium sp. | reverse complement strand
CGAGCACCGTCGGCACCCGATAGGCGAGGGCGTGCTCGACGGCGATGGTCGTTGTCGCGGCCGCATCCGTGCGCCCGACCGTGTAGGTGCGTGCGCCGACCGCGGCGGCGAGAGCAACCTGGTCGACGTCCCACGGTCGTGGGCCGGAGGTGGGCTCATCGCCGACGACGAGAACCATCGGGGTGTGCGCCTGCACCGCTTCGGCGAGGGCCGTGAGGGTATTAGTGAAACCGGCACCATAGGTCGTGGTCGCCGCAGCGAGCCCGCCGCCCGCTCGGTGGTGGGCGTCGGCGGCAACGACGGCGCCCGCCTCGTGGCGCACCGCGGTGAAGGTCGTTGCGGTCAATCGATCCAGCGCGTCGATGAAATGGGCATTGCCATTGCCCATCACCCCGAACACCTCCCGCACGTAGCGGGACAGGGTTACGGCGACGTGGCCAGACACTGATGGCATGAGGGAGCCTTTCGAGACGACGGGGATAGGTTTCCGTATGTGTCTCGTGTGCCCCTTTTTCGGGCACCGGCAGATCAGGCCACCGGACATTCCCCATGGTAGACGCCGCGACCCGAGCCGTCACGAAGATGCTTCGTGACGGCCCGGCCTGCTGACCGACGTGAATGTCGCGTTAGACGGATGTCGCGGCGCTGCCACCGCGCAACTTTGCGGCGACCTCGACCGCGTCGCCGGCCGGCGCATCCGACTTGCGGTCAGGCCGTGCGATGAGAAGGTAGAGAAGCCCAGTGCCAACAACGACCCCGAGCCCCAGCAGCACGACCCAGTCGGTGGCGAAGTCTCCCGACTTTCCCGGCACCGCGAGCAGGATGATCGCGAAGATCCCCCACGCCAGCGCCACGACATTGATGATGAAGCCGATCGCCCCCAAGCTGAAGGGGCCGGCGGGCCGCCATCCTTTGAGGCGCTGGCGCAGCGCGGCGAGCACGACCATTTGGAACGCGATGTAAATACCGATAACCGCGAAGGAGGTGACCGGAACGAGCAGGTTGCCGTTCAGATACACCAGGAGCGCGATGATTGCCGGCACGCTGCACGCCACGATGAGGGCGTTCGTGGGAACCTTCGTCGTGGGCGAAACCTTCGCCAGCCAGCGGTGGCCCGGCAGCATTTCGTCGCGGCCGAAGGAGAACAACAGGCGACTTGCCGCGGCCTGGAGGCTCAGCACGCAGGAGAGGAAGGCGGTCAGTGCCACGACGAGGAAGATCTTGCCGCCGACAACACCGAGGCTCGCATTCAGGATGCCGGGGATCGGGTCTGCGTCGTCGCCAGACACGATCGCCGCGAGGTTCGGAGCTGCCAGCACGTATCCACCGAATGCGAAGAGGGCAGATACCCCGCCGACCAGGATGGTCATGATCATGGCCAGCGGGATGCGGCGCGCGGGATTCTCAACTTCTTCGGCAACGTCTCCGCAGGCCTCGAAGCCGTAGAAGAGGAACAGGCCGGCGAGGGCTGCACCCAGAAAAGCGGTGGCGTAGTTGCCGGTGCCCTCAGTGCCCATGGAGTTGAAAAACACGTCGAAGCCCTGGTGGCGCTGGAAGATCAGCAGGTAGAGCCCGACACCGATTACGCCGATCAATTCGGCTGCGAGGCCGATGCGTGCCACCCGTGCCAACGACTTAGTGCCCGAGAAGTTGATCGCGAATGCGACGAGGAGGAAGGCGAGGGTGATGAGGAAGGTTGACGTGCTGTTCGCCTCGATTCCGAAGAGGGACGCCGCGAAGCCCGATCCGAATTCCGCCACAGCGGTAATCGTGACGATCATCGCCCAGATGTATACCCACGCTGCCATCCACGCATAGCGGCGGCCCCACAGTCGTCGCGTCCATGGGTAGATGCCGCCGTGAATTGGGTACTGCGACACGACTTCGCCGAACACGAACGCGACCAGCAGCTGGCCGGCTCCCACGATGATGATCCACCAGATGGAGGGGGGGCCGCCGATGGTGAGCACAACGGCGAATAGCGAGTAGACGCCGACCAGGGGCGACAGGTAGGTGAAGCCGAGCGCGAAGTTCGACCAGAACGACATTGAGCGTCGAAAGGAGTCGTCGTAGCCAAGGACACGCAGGTGTTCTTGGTCCGTCAGCGTCTCGGTGTTGCGGGATGGGTTAGACATCGGAGCCTTTCTTCGGGTTTAGCCAGGTGCACACAACTTTGTGTGCACCCTCGGTGTAGCAGATCGAGTGCCTCTAACGCAGCACGCGGATCATCTTGCGGTTAACGAATTCCTCCATGCCGAATCGGCCGAGCTCTCGACCGAATCCCGACCTCTTGATTCCGCCGAAGGGCAGCTCGGGGCTGTCAAGGCCGACACCGTTGACGAAGACCATGCCCGCTTCGACCTGGTCGGCAACTCGCAGAGCCTGCTCGGGATCGGTCGTGAAGACGTAGGAGCCGAGCCCGAAGGGGGTGTCGTTGGCGAGCTCGATGGCGTGTGCTTCATCGGCGGCGCGGTAGACAATGGCGACCGGACCGAAGAACTCCTCAGAGTGGGCGGGATTGGCCGGGGTTACCTCGGTGAGCACGGCGGTAGAGAACCAGGCACCGTCCTGGGCGCCAGAACCCGAAATTTTGGCTCCGTTCGCAACCGCACGCGAGAGTTGCTCGGTCAGGCGGTCGGCGGCGAGAACGGAAGAAAGTGGGCCCAGTTCGGTTGCCGACTGGGTCGGGTCGCCGGCCACAGTCGCGACCATCGCATCGGTGAATTTCGCGAGGAATTCTTCGTAGAGCGGGTCGGCAACGATGAAACGTTTGGCCGCATTGCAAGCCTGACCACTGTTGTCGAGCCGGCCCGCAACTGCCGCAGCGACGGTGGCATCCAGGTCATCCGTGCTGAGAAGGATGAACGGATCCGAGCCGCCGAGCTCGAGCACCACCTTCTTGAGGTTGCGGCCGGCGACCTCGGCGACCGCGGCGCCCGCGCGCTCTGAGCCGGTGAGCGAGACACCGACGATGCGGCGGTCGGCGATGAGGTCTGCGACCTGCTCGTTCGTGATGAAGATGTTGCGGTAGGCGCCGTCAGGAAACCCCGCGTCACGAAAGATTGTCTCGATGGCTGCGGCGGATTCCGGGCACTGCGGGGCGTGCTTGAGCAGAATCGTGTTGCCGAGCACCAGGTTGGGGCCGGCAAATCGAGCGACTTGGTAGTAGGGAAAGTTCCACGGCATGATGCCGAGGAGAGTGCCGACGGATGATCGTCGGATGAACGCTGAGCCCTCGCCGTCCAGCAGCTCGATCGGCTCATCAGCGAGAAACTTCTCGCCATTATCTGCGTAGTACGAGTAGATCGCCGCGCTGAAATCGACCTCGCCGAGGGCCTGCTCGACGGGCTTGCCCATCTCTCGAACGATGATTTCGGCCAGCAGCTCACGTCGCTCACTGTGCAAATCGGCGACCCGCTGTAACAGTGCAGATCGATCGGCGATGGAGGTCGAGCGAGACCAGCCCCGGTGCGCAGTGTCTGCGCTCTCGAGGTATGCGCCGAGGTCAGCTTCGGAGGTCGATGCCGGGGTGAAACCGGTCTCGCCCGTCGCCGGGTTGGTCACGATGTAGTCGCTCATGGGTACTCCTGAGTTGTCGAGGTGAGGTTGTCGAGGTGGATGCTGTCAGCGAAAGGCGGGGAGGCCGGTGAGGTGATGCCCCAGAACCAGAGTGTGCACCTCATCGGTGCCTTCATACGTGCGCACGCTCTCGAGATTGTTGGCGTGGCGCATCGGAGAGTAGTCGAGGGTGACCCCGTTACCGCCGAGTATGGTGCGAGCCTCACGGGCGATCGCGATCGCCTCCCGCGTGTTGCTGAGCTTTCCGAGCGAGATCTGGTGCGGCTTAAGCTTGCCCGCGTCTTTGAGCCGACCCAGGTGCAAGGCCAGCAGTGTTCCCTTATTGATCTCCACCGCCATATCGACGAGTTTCTGCTGCGTGAGTTGATAACCGGCCAGTGGACGATCGAACGCGATTCGGGACTGCGAGTAGCTGAGGGCCGCCTCGAAACTGTCGCGGGCTGCGCCCATCACCCCCCAGACGATTCCGTACCGCGCCTCGTTGAGGCACTCAAACGGGCCGCGCAGCCCGGCGGCCTTCGGGAGCATCGCGGTGGCCGGCAGCCGCACATCCGTCAGAATCAGCTCGGTCTGGATGGATGCTCGCATCGAAAGTTTTTGCCCGATGAGCTGTGCTTCGAACCCGGGAGCATCGGTGGGCACGATGAAACCGCGCACTCCCTCGTCGGTCATTGCCCACACGATCGCGATCTGCGCGATCGTGCCGAGGCCGATCCAGCGCTGTCGGCCTGTGATGATCCAGTCGTCGCCGTCTCGACGCGCGAAGGTCGTCATGCTCGCCGGATCGGAGCCGGAGTCGGGTTCGGTGAGGCCGAAGCATCCGATGGTCGTGCCTGCCGCCATGCCGGGCAGCCACTCGTTTTTCTGTTCCTCTGAGCCGTGTTTGTCGATGGCACTCATCGCCAGCGACCCCTGCACGCTCACGAAGGTACGAAGCCCCGAGTCGCCGGCTTCGAGTTCGAGGGCTGCGAGACCGTAGTCGACTGCGCTGCGCCCCGCGCACCCGTACCCCGTCAGGTGCATTCCGAGCAGCCCGAGACGCGCCATCTCGGGGATGATCTCGACCGGAAAATACGCCCTGTCGTACCAGTCGGCGATATGAGGACGGATCGCGGTGTCGACGAACGAACGAACCGAGTCGCGTAAAGCGAGTTCGTCGGGCGTGAGCAAGAACTCCAGGTCGATCAGGTCGGAGCTGTCGGGTGCGGAATCGGTCATTTATTCACTTTCGGATGCGCGGCTCGCGGTAGGGGGACGGTGAGTACCCCATCGATTCTGCGGGGGATGTTCCAAGGATTGTCTGGCAGGAGGGCGCCAGGCAACATCTCCGGGCGAGCGTTTTGCAGGGCGACCGGTCGTACAAAACGATCTAGTGCCCCAGCCCCGACGCTCGTGGCATCCGCCCTGGATGCGGCGGGCCACGGGCCGCCATGCTGCTGTGACCAGGTATTCGCAACTCCGGTGGGCCAGGCGTTCACCGTCACCCGGCCCGCGCGAGCGGAGAGCTGGGCGACCAACTTCACGGCCTCATCGCCCTCGCCTTCGCCTTCGCCGATAAATACGGAGGCCACGAGGGAACCCTGAAGATGAGTGAGCGCACGAACGGCGGCATCGGCGTCGTCATACTCGCACAACAGCGCTACCGGGCCGAAGCACTCCTCGAGTAGGCGCGACCCGGGGTGAAGGTCGTGGAGATCGACAGACACCAGTCGAGCGGATGCCCAGCTGCCGGTCTGCGCAGACGTGCCAGCCCCTGCATCCACTGTTTCCGCAGCGGCCTGGCTCGCGGCTTCGAGCTCGACGATACCGGCGGCGAAATGTCCGGCGATACCGGGGGTGAGCAAGGGGGCCGGCTCCACGAGGGTGACTGCGCCGCTCACGGCGGCACGCATCCCGACGCCGGCGGGGGCGAGAAGCAGACCCGGCTTCGTGCAAAACTGGCCGGCCCCGAGGGTGAACGAGGCGACAAATCCGTTCGCGATCGAGTCGACCTGCTCCGCGGTCCTCACCGCGTCGCGGGTCACGAAAACGGGGTTGACGGTCCCCATCTCTGCGAAAACCGGCACACCCCGTCGCGCGGCCCGTTCGAGCAGAGCCATGCCCCCGCCCTGGCTTCCGGTGAAGGCGATCGCGCAGATCTCCGGTGCGTCGACGATCTGTAGCCCCGCGTCGAATCCCACAACCAAGGCGAAGGCACCCTCGGGGGCACCCGCGGTCGCAAGCGCGTCGACGGCAAGCTGAGCGAGACGAACGCTCAGTCGCGGGTGCGCGGGATGGGCTTTGACGACGACCGGACATCCCGCAGCGATCGCCGAGGCCACATCGTGGCCGAAGACGCCGAACCCGAACGGAAAGTTGCTTGCACCGAAGACGGCAACCGGCCCGATCGGGATGTTCCAGCGCGAGAGGGTGGTGCTGTCGTTCACCGTTTCTGAGCTGGCGCCGAGGTACATGCCATCGACAGCCACGCTCGCGTAAAAACGAGCACTTCGGGCGGCTCCCGCGATTTCGCTACGAAGTCGAGGCAACCCGAGAGCGGTCTCCTGATCGGCGAGCACGGCCAGTTCCTCCTGATTCAGCAATAGCGCATCGGCGACGGCTTCCAACCAGCGCGATCGATCGCTCGGTGTCGTCATCGACACCTGCGCGGCTACAGCGGCGGCGCGGCTGAGGAGTTGGGCTACCACCCGTGGATCCGAATGTGGCACGGCACCCAGCACTGCTGTGGTGCGCGGGTCCGTGCTCAGGTCGGCTGCCAGCGTAACGCTCATGCAGCGACAGCCTCCGAGAAGGAAGAGGGCTGGTGGGCTTCGGAAAGGCTCACCGTAAGAACGGCGTCGCGCAAAACCGTCAGTCCATCGAGCAACAGGGTCTCCTCGATGACGAGAGGGGGGAGCAGGCGCACGACGTTCGAGAAGGTTCCGCAGACGAGCACGAGCAAGCCCTGGGAGTGGGCTTCCGCAGCCACCTTCTTGGCGAGGTCTGCCCGCGGTGCCAGCGTGCCGGCATCCGCGAACTCGAGGGCGAGCATCGCGCCGCGCCCGCGTACATCCGCAAGTATCGCCGTCGACGTCTTGAGCGGCTCGAGAATGGTGCGTGCCGAAGATTCGATACGGTTCGCGTTCTCGATCAGGCTGCCGTCTTCGAAAGCCTCGAATACTCCCAATGCAGCGGCGCAGGAGAGGGGGTTGCCGGCGTAGGTGCCACCGAGTCCGCCGGCATGCACCGCGTTCATGAGCTCGACCCGACCGGTGATGGCGCTCAACGGCAGGCCGCCCGCGAGAGCCTTTGCCGTAACCGTGATGTCGCCGGCGATATTTTCGTGCTCGCTCGCGAAGAGGGCGCCGGTGCGCCCCATTCCCGCCTGGATTTCATCCAACACCAGGACAATCCCATATTTCGTGGACAGCTCGCGAAGTCCGGGAAGAAAGCCAGGGGAGGGAACGATGAATCCACCCTCACCCTGAATCGGCTCGACCACCATCGCCGCGAATGTCTCAGGACCATGGTCGAACAGGATCTGCTCCACGGCCGCGAGTGCCTCGGCGGTGGCGTTTTCGGCACCGGTCGGCCAGCGCAACGGTGAGGCAAAGGGCGCGCGAATGACCTCAGCGGGGAATGGTCCGAAGTTCAGCTTGTAGGGGTTCTGCTTCGCGGTCATCGCCATGGTGAGCAACGAACGACCGTGGTACGCATCGTCGAACACCAGAACGCGCTCGCGGCCGGTCGCCGATCGGGCTACCTTCACCGCGTTCTCGACGGCCTCTGCGCCCGTGGAGAACAGCGCGCTGCGCTTCTCGAAATCGCCGGGGGTGTGCTCGTTCAGCCAGCGACACACGGCCGTGAACGAGTCGTATTCGGTGACCATGAAGCAGGTGTGGCTGAACCTCTCGAGCTGCGCTTCAACCTGCGCCTGCACACGGGGGTTGCTCGCGCCGACGCTCGTGACCGCGATGCCGGAAGCGAAGTCGATGATGCGATTGCCGTCGACATCTTCGAGGATGGCACCTCCCGCACGTTCGATGAAGACGGGCAGGGTGATCCCGAAACCACTAGTGACCTGCTTCACCCGCTCGGCATGCAACGCGATCGACCGCGGTCCGGGGATCGCGGTTGAGAGAAAACGGCTCTGGGGCAGTGACGGCAATGTCATGGCAATAAGTTAGCAACGGCCGCCGAATAGCGGGATGGACGAATCATCCAAAGCTCACCTAGCCTGAGATGAAACATCCAATCTCAAACGAGGGCGCACTACGGTGATCCGCTTGACCCAACTCCGAGACAGGCTCGGCAGAGACCTCCGTTTGGTCGGTGCCATCCCCCTCGCCGGGGCAGAGCTCACCGGCGTGCATATTTCCGAGTTGGACGACCCCACGCCCTACCTGGAGGGCGGCGAACTGCTGCTCACCACGGGCATCCCCTTCGGTCGTCACACGAACATCGAGGCTTACGTCGATCGATTGCTCGCGCGAGGTGTCGTCGCTCTGGGGCTGGGCGTCGGAGCCGGCACCGATGTCGTACCAGAAGCCCTCGATCGGGCCTGCGCCTCGGCGGGGCTGCCGCTATTCGTTGTGCCAGAGGGCACTCCCTTCATGCACGTGTCTCGCGCCTACTGGGATTTGGTGGGCAAGACCGCCCAAGCCGATCTTGCGGCCAGCCTCAACGCGCAGACCGCGCTGGCACAAGCTGCAACCCGACCCGAAGCCGTCGCAGAGTTAGTGAAAGTGCTGGCCACAGCGCTGCAAGGGTGGGCGGTGTACCTTCCCGCGGATGGCGTCGCCGAAACGTGGTGGCCGGAGCCTTCCCGGCACCTTCTGCCGCAGCTACGCGAGGAGACCAAACGCCTGAATCTCGCCGGAACCCGCACGGCGGCGAGTTTCGCCATGGCGGGGGTGGATGTGCTCGAGTATTCGATCATCGATGGAAGCCGTACCGCGGGGTTTCTCGCGGTGTGCGCCGGCCGCACGCTGCGCGCACCCGATCGACAACTGATTCTGACCGCAAGCATGCTGCTCGCCGTTACCGCGCAGCGCGATTGGCAGCTCACTCGCGGGAATTCGGTTGTGGGGGCTGCCGCCGCGACTCTGGTCCTGAACGGCTTCGTCGATGCCGCCCGCCTCTTGGTCATCGACTTCGCCCAACCCTCTCTGCCCGAACGGGTGCAACCGCTCGCCGTTAGGGGCGAGGGCGTGGAGTTGCTCTCCGCGCCGGAGTTAGCCGACCAGGTCGCCACACTAGTTGGTTCCACCAGCGGCG
>JANXTJ010000249.1 GCA_025352485.1 Salinibacterium sp. | reverse complement strand
CGTTCCGGCGGGCAGCTCCATGAGCTGGTCGGCGATCTGCTGCACCGTCTGGCGCGAGATCTTCTCGCCGCACTCAGGGCAGTGCGGGATGCCGATGCGCGCCCACAGCAACCGCATGTACTCGTAAATTTCGGTGATCGTGCCGACGGTGGATCTGGGGTTGCGGTTGGTCGATTTTTGGTCGATGGAGACCGCGGGGCTCAGCCCCTCGATGAAATCCACATCGGGTCGATCGACCTGGCCAAGAAACTGGCGCGCGTAGGCCGACAGGGATTCGACGTAGCGGCGCTGCCCCTCGGCGAAGATCGTGTCAAAGGCAAGGCTCGACTTGCCGGAACCCGACAATCCGGTGAAGACGACCAGAGAATCGCGCGGAATCTCGAGGTCGACATTGCGCAGGTTATGCACCCGCGCGCCCCGCACGCTGAGCGTGTCATTCACGCTCGGTTTCCGGGAGATCGCGGCGAGCATGGTGCTCTCATCGAGCTCCGCTTCCGGGGGTAGCGCGGTGAGCCCTGCTTCAGTAATCGACACTCTTTACACTCTACCGACGCCACCGACATCACTTTGCGACGTTCGCCGTGAGCACTCCTTCGACTACTTGAGATGCCCGGCCTGCTCCATCTGACGCAGTTCTTTCTTCAGATCCTGCACCTCATCGCGCAGGCGACCGGCGAGCTCGAACTTCAGCTCGGCCGCTGCCTGAAGCATCTGGTCGGTAAGGTCGGCGATGATCTTGCCTAGGTCGTTGCCGCCTTGCGCGGCGAGGCCTTCCCGCTTCAGGTTGGGCGTGGGCGCGCGCTTGCGGCTTGCATCACCCTTGCCGCTGAGCAGCTCGGCGGTGTCTCCCGCCTCCCGCATGATCTGGTCGGTGATGTCGGCAATCTTCTTGCGCAGCGGCTGCGGGTCGATGCCATGCAGAGTGTTGTAAGCCACCTGCTTCTCGCGCCGCCGGTCGGTCTCATCGATGGCCTTCGCCATCGAGTTGGTCATCACATCGGCATACATATGCACCTCGCCGGAGACGTTGCGCGCCGCGCGGCCGATGGTCTGGATTAGCGAGGTACCCGATCTCAGGAAGCCTTCCTTGTCGGCATCGAGGATGGCGACCAGCGACACCTCGGGAAGGTCGAGCCCTTCACGCAACAGATTGATGCCCACGAGCACGTCATAGACGCCCTGACGCAGCTCGGTGAGCAGCTCGACACGACGCAGAGTGTCGACGTCGGAGTGCAGGTAGCGCACGCGCACCCCGTGTTCGCCCAGAAACTCAGTGAGCTCCTCCGCCATTTTCTTGGTGAGGGTCGTGACCAGCACCCGCTCGTTTTTCGCCACCCGGATGCGGATCTGCTCGAGCAGGTCGTCGATCTGCCCCTTCGACGGCTTGACCACGATTTGTGGGTCAACGAGCCCGGTGGGCCGGATGACCTGCTCGACCACGGAGTCGGTGATGCCCAGTTCATACTTTCCGGGAGTAGCGGAGAGGTAAACCTTCTGCCCGACCCTGCCGAGAAACTCTTCCCACTTCAGCGGGCGGTTGTCGAGGGCGCTGGGCAGGCGGAAGCCGTGCTCGACGAGGGTGCGCTTGCGCGAGGCATCTCCCTCGTACATCGCCCCAATTTGCGGCACCGTCACATGCGACTCGTCGATGACCACCAAAAAGTCTTCGGGGAAGTAATCGAGCAGGCAACTCGGCGCTTCTCCAGCGGCACGGCCGTCCATGTGCCGTGAGTAATTCTCGATGCCGTTGCAAAACCCGATCTGCTCCATCATTTCGATGTCAAAGGTGGTGCGCATGCGCAGTCTCTGGGCCTCCAAGAGCTTGCCCTGGCGCTCCAGCTCTTGCAGGCGCTCGCCCAATTCTTCTTGGATGGTGCCGATGGCGCGCTGGATGGTCTGGGGGCTGGCGGCGTAGTGGGTGCCGGGGAAAACAGAGACGGCATCCATTGTTCGAACAACATCGCCGGTGAGCGGATGCAGCGCGTAGATCGCCTCGATCTCGTCGCCGAACATTTCGATGCGGATCGCGAGCTCTTCATAGACCGGAATGATCTCGATCGTGTCGCCGCGCACCCGAAAGGTGCCCCGGGAGAAGTCGTAGTCGTTGCGCTGATACTGCATGGAGACGAAACGGCGAATCAGCGTCTCGCGGTCAATCTTCATGCCCACCTGAAGGGCGATCATGGCGTCGAGGTAGGAGTCCGCGGCTCCGAGGCCGTAGATGCATGAAACCGTGGAGACCACGATCACGTCGCGACGGCTCAGGAGCGAATTGGTGGTGGAGTGCCGAAGCCGCTCGACCTCCGCGTTAATCGAGGAGTCTTTCTCGATGAAGGTATCGGTCTGCGGGATGTACGCCTCAGGCTGGTAGTAGTCGTAGTAGGAAACGAAATACTCCACGGCGTTTTCCGGCATCAAATCGCGGAATTCGTTCGCCAGCTGGGCAGCCAGGGTTTTGTTGTGGGACAGCACGAGGGTGGGGCGCTGCACCTGCTCGATGAGCCAGGCGGTGGTCGCCGACTTACCTGTTCCGGTGGCACCGAGCAGCACCACATCGGTTTCGCCGGCGTTGATGCGCTGCGCGAGCTCGGCGATAGCGGTCGGCTGGTCACCGCTCGGCAGGTACTCGCTGATGACCTTAAACGGCCGGACAGAGCGGGTTGGTTCCATTATTCGAGTGTAAGTATCACGGCCGACACTATGGCGCAGTTTTGCTCTCGGCAGAAGCAGAAGCAGACGCTGACGCTGACGACGCAGCCGATGCCGCGGCCGACGCCATCGCCCACAGCTCGTCGGCCTGCGCTAGGGTGCGCTGAAGCCTGCCGTTGCTGTCGATCACGACGTCGGCGATCGCGAGCCGCTCGCTGTCGGAAGCCTGCGAGTTGAGGCGGTGGGTGGCTTCCTCACGCGATATGCCGCGCAGCTCGACCATGCGTGCGATGCGCACTTCGACATCGGCATGAACGACCACGATGAGGTCAAACGACATCGGGCGGCTTGCCGATTCCTCGACCAGAAGTGGCACGTCGTACACAACGACGGCCCGGGGATCGGCTGCGGCGGCACGCTCGATCAAAGCAACCGCGCGTTGCCAGACCGCCGGATGAGTGATGGCGTTCAGGGCCGCGCGCTTCCCTGCATCGGTGAAGATGATGGCACCGAGCGCTGCACGGTTCAGACTGCCGTCGTCGGCCAACACGGACGGGCCGAACTCCCCGACGATTCGAGCGAGCTCCGGTGTACCGGGCTCCACCACCTGCCGCGCCAACAGATCGGCATCGATGTGCACGGCACCGAGCTCGGCGAGGCGTTTCCCGACCACGGACTTTCCTGACGCGATCCCGCCGGTGAGGCCAATCAGGTACATTCGCCAATGCTAACCGCGGTGCCCGGCCGACCGCACCCCGTTCGAGCGGAAAGGCGGCGATGGCCGTCCGCCCGACGCCGCGCACGAAAAACGGCCGACCCCCGAGGGGGTCGGCCGTTTTTCGTTTACGCGTTAAGAGTTGTTCGAGAGCTTCTCGCGAAGCGCGGCGAGCGACTCGTCGTCGGCGAGGGTACCGGCGCTGGCCTGTGCCTCATCGCTGGAGAACGAGGATGCTCCGGCCGGGACGTCGCTTGAGGACGACACGAAGTCTTCCTGGTTCGCGGCGGCCAAGACCTGCTTCTTGTGCTGCTCCCAGCGAGCCTGAGCTGCTGCGTAGTCCAGCTCCCACTTCTCGCGCTGGGTCTCGAAGCCTTCGCGCCATTCGTTGGTCTCCGGGTCGAAGCCCTCCGGGTACTTGTAGTTGCCCGCGTCGTCGTACTCGGTGAGCATTCCGTAGAGCGCCGGGTCGAACTCGGTGCCTTCGGGATCGACACCCTCGTTCGCCTGCTTCAGCGAGAGCGAGATGCGACGGCGCTCGAGGTCGATGTCGATGACCTTGACGAACACCTCGTCGCCGACCGAGACGACCTGCTCGGCGAGCTCAACGTGCTTGCCCGACAGCTCGGAGATGTGCACGAGGCCTTCGATGCCCTCCGCGACGCGCACGAATGCGCCGAACGGAACGAGCTTCGTGACCTTGCCCGGTGCGACCTGGCCGATGGCGTGGGTGCGCGCGAAGACCTGCCACGGGTCTTCCTGAGTGGCCTTGAGCGACAGCGACACGCGCTCGCGCTCGAGGTCGACCTCGAGGATCTCGACGGTAACTTCCTGACCCACCTCGACGACCTCTGAGGCGTGCTCGATGTGCTTCCAAGACAGCTCGGAGACGTGGACGAGACCGTCTACGCCGCCGAGGTCAACGAAAGCACCGAAGTTGACGATGGAGGAAACGACACCCTTGCGAACCTGACCCTTGGCCAGGTTGTTGAGGAACGTGGTGCGGCTTTCGCTCTGCGTCTGCTCGAGCAGGGCGCGGCGCGACAGCACGACGTTGTTGCGGTTCTTGTCGAGCTCGAGGATTTTGGCCTCGATCTCCTGGCCGAGGTACGGCGTGAGGTCACGGACGCGGCGCAGCTCGATGAGCGACGCCGGCAGGAATCCACGGAGGCCGATGTCGACAATGAGGCCACCCTTGACGACCTCAATGACCGAACCGGTGACGATGCCATCGGCATCCTTGATCTTCTCGACATCGCCCCATGCACGCTCGTACTGGGCGCGCTTCTTGGACAGGATGAGGCGACCCTCTTTGTCCTCCTTCTGGAGAACGAGAGCTTCGACCACGTCGCCGACCTTGACGACCTCTGTGGGGTCAACGTCGTGCTTGATCGAGAGTTCGCGGGAGGGGATAACACCCTCGGTCTTGTAACCGACGTCGAGGAGAACCTCGTCACGGTCGATCTTGACGACGGTGCCCTCGATGAGGTCTCCGTCGTTGAAGAACTTCAGCGTCTTTTCGACCGCGGCAAGAAAGTCTTCAGCAGATCCGATGTCGTTGATGGCGACCTGCTTTGGTGCCTTTTCGGTCGTTACGATTGTCATGTAGTAGTTGCTCCGGTATGGACATAGGTAGGCCAGGCAGCGGTCGTGCCGTTGTGGTGTGCCGTGGCGGCGAGATCGAACTTCGCAGAATTGCGACGCCTTATCTTAGCTCCTGAAGCAAACGATCGGTGCCCAGCACCTCGTTCATGTAGGCGTATTCCGTCTCATACACGTGCGCGGACTTAATAATGAAGGTCAGCGAGCCGACCGACCTGCCGAGTTCGCCGGCGACCCTGTCGAGAATCTCGGCGAGTTGCACGAGGTTGCCGTACCCCTTCGCCCCGAAGTCGATCGAGTGGGCGTAGACCACGAGGTCAACGGCGCCCGACGGAATCCAGAAGTCGAGCACGCTCACGCATGGAATGTAGCTCGTGTCGGTGAGCGGCTCGAAGGTGGTGATGGTTGCCGAGCGTGAGGTCGGGTCATCCCGAAGCCGGGAAATGACCCAGGCCACCTGATCAGTGCCGGTGGCCGCGTAGTCGAACAGGCGACTCGCGTAGGAACGAGCATCGCCCAACTCGGGCACGAGCGCCTGGTCGGTGAAATTGGCACGCATCCAGGCCAGACGCTCCGGGTCGGCGTGCCTGGCGATAATCCCGTCGTCGGGGTTCGGATGACGCACCTGAAGCAGCGCGTGCGCCAACTCCCGTATCGGCAGGCCGTCGTAGCTCGACTCTCGCCCCTCGGCGAGCACCCGGCCCGCGATGCCGAGCCATGCCGCACCGAGGGATTCTGCCTCGATGTGAATCACGTGAGCAGCGCCGCCTTGAGGGTGTCGAGACCCACTCCCCCGATGTCGAGGGCCTTGCGATGAAACTCCCTGATGTCGAAGGCTGCGCCCTCGCGCGCCTTGTACTGGTCGCGAATCTGTTCCCAAATGCGCTGGCCCACCTTGTAAGCGGGTGCCTGCCCGGGCCAGCCGAAGTAGCGGTTGACCTCAAACCGCACGAACTGGGCGTTCATATTGACGTTCTTTGACATGAAGTCGAGCGCGTAGTCCCAGTCCCATACGCCGGCACCGTCCAGTTTTGGCTTGCCGAGGTGCACGCCAATGTCGAGCACCACCCTGGCGGCGCGCATCCGCTGGCCGTCGAGCATGCCCAGGCGGTCGCCCGGGTCGTCGAGGTAGCCGAGATCCTGCATGAGGCGCTCAGCATAGAGCGCCCAGCCCTCTGCATGTCCTGAGGTTCCGGCGAGCATCCGGCGGTAGGTGTTCAGCTTGGCGCGGTTGTACACCGACTGCCCGATCTGAAGGTGGTGCCCCGGCACGCCCTCGTGGTAAACCGTGGTCGTCTCGCGCCAGGTGTTGAACTCGGTCACTCCCTCGGGTACCGACCACCACATCCGGCCGGCGCGCGAAAAATCGTCGCTCGGGCTGGTGTAATAAATGCCGCCCTCCTGGGTGGGGGCAATCATGCACTCGAGGCGCTTGATGGGATCCGGGATGTCGAAGTGGCTTTTCGACAACTCGGCGACCGCGGTGTCACTGAGCTGCTGCATCCACTCCTGTAGCGCATTCACGCCATGCAGCGTGCGGGCCGGGTCTGCGTCTAGTACCGCAATCGCCTCGGCCACGGTGGCACCCGGTTTGATCTCGTTGGCGATCGACTCCTGCTCTGCGACCATTCTGGCGAGCTCTTCGATGCCCCACTCGTAGGTCTCGTCGAGGTCGATCGTCGCGCCGAGGAAGCGGCGAGAGTTGAGGGCGTATAGCTCCCGGCCGACGCCGTCTACTTCTTGCCCCGCTGGCAACAACTCGTCGCGAAGGAAGTCGGCGAGGGTCTCATAGGCCGCGGCGGAAACCACGGCACCCCTGGCGAGATCGGCGCTCAGGGATGCTGGCAACTCTTTCGCCTCGGCAAGAGACGCCGCGCCGGTGAAGTTGTGGAAGAAGCCGTCACCCGCGCCGTGTTTGCGGGCCTGCTCCATCACCTCGTGTACCTGGCGCCGTGCCGGGGTGATGCCTTGCGAGATCCCGAGCCGCAGGGTCTCGATGTAGCCGTCGATGGCCGCCGGCAGGTTCATGAGTCGGCCGGAGATGTCCCGCCAGTGGGATTCGGTGTCGGTGGGCATCAGGTCGAGGATGTCGCGGATCGACTGCGCGGGGCTCGCGATGACGTTCACGTCGCGCAACCACAGCCCGGCCGCATCCGATTCGAGCTGGAGGGTGAGCTCGTTGTGGAGGTCGGTCTTCGTCACCCAGTCAACGTCATCAACGACTACCGCTGTGTCGAGCTTGACGAGCACCGCTTTCGCGGCGTCGGTTGCCCGCGCATGCCCGACCGGGGATAGATCTTCGTATTCGTCGAGCCGGCCCGGGATGCCAATCCAGGTTGCGATTGCCGGATCGAGCTCGGCGAGGGTGGTGACCCACTCCTCGGCAATGGCATCGATAGCGGTGGGGGTTCGTTCGGAGGCTGATTCACTCGTCATGAATCGAGCCTACCGAGCTACTCCTTATCGAGGTCGGTGTTCAGTACAGCGGCCAGCGATTCGAGTGCAGCTTCGGCACCGTCGCCCTCTGTGCTCAGCGTGACCTGCTCACCGTGGCCGATTCCCAGCGAGAGCACCCCGAGGATGCTCGCGGCGTTGACGCTCTTCCCGACGGCGGAGGTCAACGTGACGGGAAGGCCGACTTTGGCCGCCGCCTGGGCGAACAGCGATGCTGGCCGGGCGTGGAGGCCGACGCTGGAGGCGACGGTGACTGTCTTGGTGGGCATTGTTCACTCCTACGGTTCGATTGTTACTTTGATGGCTTCGCCCCTCGCCACGATATCGATCGCGTCGAGGATCCCGCTCAGGGGCAGGCGATGGGTAATGAGATCGGCCACGGGCACGGCGCCCGACGCAATCAGGTCTAGTGCTTTCTTGTTTTGCGCCGGGCTCGAACCATTGACCCCGACGATGGTGAGCTCGCGGTAGTGCACCAGGTTCGAGTCGACCGTGATGGTCGGCCGGTCTTTGGGTAAGCCGCCAAATAGGCTCAGCCGACCCTGTCGAGCGAGCATCTGTAGTCCCTGTTCCTGGGCAACGCCGCTGGCAGCCGCCGTGATCACGACATCAGCCCCCCTGCCCTCGGTTGCGGCGAGCACGGCCGCGATCGGGTCAACCGCGCTGGCATCGATCGCCAGATCCGGTTTCACGAGGGCGGCGGCCTCGGCGAGCCGCGCGCCGTTGAGATCGATCAGGATAACGGTGGCGGCACCGCGGGAACGGGCGAGTCGCACGTGCAGACATCCAATCGGGCCGCAGCCCACCACCACGACCGTGTCACCCTCGCCCACCCGCGCCAGCTCCTGGCCGTTGAGTACGCAGGCCAGCGGCTCGGCGAGGGAGGCCTCAGCAAAGCTCAGCCCGTCCGGAATGCGATTGAGGCCATCCACGCGCAGGACGCTGTTGGGCACGATCAGGTACTCCGCGAATCCACCCGGAAACTGGTACCCCATGCTGAGTTGGTTCGGGCAGACCGACAGGCGACCGGCCCGGCAATCCGGGCAGGTGCCATCGGGGATCGCGGCGATAACCTGCACGCGGTCGCCCGGCTGCCAGCCGGTGACGCCGTCACCCACCGCCACGACCTCCCCGGCAATTTCGTGGCCCATGACCTGTGGTGCCGTCATGTTGGGGTGGCCCGAGTGGAGGATTTTCACGTCGGTGCCGCAGGTGGAACAGTTGCGCACCCGGATCTTTACCTCGCCGCCGGCGACGACAGGTTCTTCGATGTCCTCAAGCCGGATGTCGCCAGGGGCGTAAAACATTGCGACCTTCAATGACCGCTACTCGCCCGTCTCGTCGGAATCGGGGTCTGGCGTCAGCAGCTGGTAAACCGTGTCAATCGTGGTGGCGTTACGTAACGCCTCCGCCTTATCCGGATCCATCAAGACGGTCGCCAGTTGGGACAGCAGGGCGATGTGCCCGTTGCCCTTCGCCGCGATCCCAAAGGCCAGCCGCACGTCGTTGCCATCCCAGTCGACGCCGTCGGGGAAACGAACCATCGACAGAGCGTCGGCCGTGACCCAATCTTTGGCGGCGAGCGTTCCGTGTGGGATCGCCACGGCCTCCCCCATGAAAGTCGATACGGTATTTTCCCGTTCGATCATGGCGTCGACATAGGCCGCGTCGACGGCGCCAACGGCCATCAGACCGGCGCCGGCCTGACGGATCGCGTCATCCCGGCTGGTCGCCGAGGCATCGAGATTAATCGACGCCTCGGCGAGCAGGTCGTGGAGCGGCTTTGACTCATCATTCGGCACGATCAGTACTCGACCGTCGTGCCGTTTTGAATGGCCTTCACCAGCTTGGCAACGGCGGGATCTCCCAGAAAAAGCATGAACGGTATGACGGGAACGCCGGGAACGACGCCCCTCGCCCGATCCGCGAGCCCATTCTGAGTGAGTACCACGTCGGCGTCGCTCGGAATCTGGGCGACAGCCGAGTGCTCGACGGTCACCCCGCTCTTAGCGAGTTGCTTTTTTAGTGACGACGCGAGCATGACACTGCTGCCCATGCCGGCGTCGCACGCAACGATCAGCTTCTTGATGCTTGATCCGTCGAGAGTTGCCATTGTTTTGTCTCCTTAGTGTGACGTGTGTCGAGGTTACGCCGAGGCGGTGGCCTTCGATGCCTTCTTGTTTTCTGCGTTTTTCTCCTTGGCGGCCTCGAGGTCGATCGCCTCGTCGGTCGCGTTCTGCGAGCGACCGAAGCCCAAGAGGAACGAGCCAGCGACCGCAGCGACCGCGGCCGAGAGGACGATACCCACCATGTTCAGCACCAGCTTGTCCGGAGGCGAGACCAGAATCCAGGCAAAGATGCTGCCGGGCGATGCGGGGGCCACCAGGCCGAGGTTGAAGATCGTCTCCCACAGAACGCCGGTTGCTCCACCGAGAATGGCTGCGATGACCAGGATCGGCTTGAGCAGCACGTACGGGAAGTAGATCTCGTGGATGCCGCCGAGAAAGTGCACGACCATCGCGGCGGGGACCGTGGGACGCACGGCGCGCGGGCCGAACAGCAGCATCGCGGTGAGGATGCCAAGGCCGGGGCCGGGGTTCGACTCGAGCATGTACAGGATCGAGAAGCCCTGCTCGGTCGCCTGGGTGGCGCCGAGCGGGGTGAGCACTCCGTGGTTGA
>JANXTJ010000233.1 GCA_025352485.1 Salinibacterium sp. | reverse complement strand
CGCGACGTTCAGCGTGAGCAAACCTGCCGCGACAGCGGGGCCATAGCAGAGGCCGATCGAGAGGAACGGGAATCCCCACAGGAGGCCGAACATGTTGGTTGAGCCTGCCGCGACGAAGTGCGACCAGAACCCCAGCTGGGTGCCCGGTCGGGCGAAGACCCCACGAATCATCTGCGGGAGATCGCGCCATGGCCCCTGTTCATGCCCGTTGTGCTCGGGGCCAGGGCGCAGAATCGCGATGACGACGATCACCACGAGAACGGAGAGAGCGGCCGCCGACAGGTAGGCCGGCGTCCACCCCCAGATATGCAGGACCGCGAACAGGGGGAACGACGAGAGGATCTGGCCCCCCGAACCGATCACCCCGACGATCTGAATCAGCAGCGGAACCCGCGGCCCCGAGAACCACATCGTGGTCAGCCTGATCACAGAGACAAAGCTGGCCGCGTCTCCCGCCCCGACGAGGATTCGCCCGGCCACGGCGAGCCCGATCGTCGGGGACAGCGCCAGCATCACTTGGCCGGTCACCATCAGCAGCGCACCCGCGGCGAGCACATAGCGGGGACCGAACCGATCCACGAGCACGCCGGACGGAACCTGCATCCCGGCGTACACCACCAGTTGCGCCACCGCGAGAGTAGACAAGGTTGCCGCTGTCACCCCGAAGCGGTCGGTGGCTTGAATGGCCGCGACACTCATCGAGGTGCGCTGCATCACCGAGACAAGGTACGCGAAAGTTCCAACGCCCAGCATCAGCCAGGCGCGCCGCGAGTTCATTGCCCCCATGCTACGGGCAGGTCACTGGCACTAGAAGGTGAGGCCGTCGTCCCCGTTGCGCCGCGTCGCCAGAAACTTTTGCAACTCCGCCGCGATCGCATCAGCACTCGGAATCTCACCGTCAATGTCGGTGAGCGGCGAGCGCAGCGGGTTGTCGAGCATGTAGCTGTCGTGGCGCTCCTCGAGCGTCGTCACGAGCTTGGCCAGCTCTTGATTGTTCACCAACTGGCTGTCGATCTTGGCGATGAACTCTCGGCCGTCTTCGCGCAGGCGGTCGGTCGGGAAGATCAGCCCGGTCGCGGCGCTCACGCTCTCCAACGCCGTCACCGCGGCAAGCGGGTACTCCGTGTCTGCGAGGTAGTGGGGAATGAGCAGCACGAAACCGGTGATCGGCAGTCCGAGCTGGAGCAACCGGTACTCGATCAGGTGCAGTGCCGTGGCCGGAGCCTGGGTATGGGGCTTCCAGATCGACATCTTCTCGATCAAATCGGCGCGATTGCCGCTCACGGTAACCCCGATCGCGCGCGTGTGCGGAACCGGCATCGGGATGGCGTGCACCCACGTGGTGCCCTTGACCGCAAATTTCTCGATCAAATGCAGCACGGCAGAGGCGAAGCGCTCCCACTGAAAGTCGGGCTCGTAACCGGTGAGCAACAGGAACGGCTGCGATAGCTCGTCTTTCATGAGGTACAGATTCAGCTTGGCCGGCCGAAAATCGCTGACGTGATCCTGATCGAACTCGATGATGGGGCGCCGAGCGCGGTAGTCCAGCAACGCGTCCGCGTCGAACGCGGCGACCACGTGGTGATCGAGGGTGTCGAGCAAGTACTGGCTCAACTGACTGACTGCGCCGCCAGCATCCGCGAAACCGGTGAGACCCGCGACCAGATGCAGTCCCGCGGGAATGTCGACGACGTCTGAGGAGAGGTCGAAGAGTCCTTCCGGGTTTTGCATGCTCCGATTCTAAACCGGTGCCTCATGGGCACATGGCGGTTCGTGCCCGCGGGGCCGATGCCCTGAGCGAACAGGTCAGAAGGCGGCCGTTACGATTGCGGGATGACCGTGCCAGCCCTGATCACCTCCACAAAACCCCCGTTGACAATTGCGGCAGACGCCCTCGTGTTGGGTGTACGCAAGACGGATGACGGCCCGCAGCTGGCCACCGATGATCCCGCTTTTGACACCCTGCGACAGGCCCTCGCCGCGATCGGCGTGACGGGTGCTCACGATGAGGTGCGTCGGCTGCCGGCCACTGTCGGCGTCGCCGGCAGCATCGCGCTCGTTGGACTGGGCTCTGGTGCCACCTCCGCGCACGATTTGCGCCTCGCTGCGGGCTCAGCCGCGCGGCAGCTTGTGGGCGTCGCATCTCTGGTACTCGCATTTCCGGTCACAACGGATGACGACGTGCTCGCCGTGCTCGAGGGTGCGGCCCTCGGCGCCTACAGCTACACCGCATACCGTTCGGGGGCGGTGGACGCACACACGCAACCCGCAACGAAGATCATCGTCGCGACCAATAACGGCGCAACCAATAACGGCTCCGGCCTCGTCGAGCGGGCCGCCGTGATCGCCGAGGCTGTGCACACCGTGCGCGACCTCGTCAACGCACCGCCGTCGCACCTTTACCCGGAGACCCTTGCCGCGGCCGCCACAGAGCTCGCGACAATCCCGGGGGTCGCGGTCACGATTTTCGCCGACGACGAGCTGGCGGCGGGCGGGTTCGGCGGAATCATCGCAGTCGGCAAGGGCTCGACTCGCGGCCCGCGCCTGGTACAAGTGACCTGGCAGCCCACCGGCGCCACCCGCCACCTCGCCCTGGTCGGCAAGGGAATCACCTTCGACTCCGGCGGCCTCTCGCTAAAGCCGCCGGCGTCAATGATCGGCATGAAATATGACATGACCGGCGCGGCCACCGTTCTGGCTGTTCTGCTGGCGGCCGCCAAACTCACCCTGCCGGTGCGTCTGACTGCCTGGCTCTGCATTGCCGAGAACCTGCCATCCGGGTCGGCTCTGCGGCCCAATGACGTCATCACTATCCGCGGTGGCAAGACGGTTGAAGTGCTCAACACCGATGCAGAGGGTCGCCTGGTCCTTGCGGACGGTCTGGTGGCCGCCAGCGAGGAGCACCCGGACGCGATCATCGACGTGGCGACGCTGACCGGCGCCGCATCCGTTGCCATGGGCACGCGAGTCGTGGCCGCGATGGGCGACGCGGAGCTGGTCGGCCAGATCGTTTCGGCGGGAACTCGGGTGGGCGAGACGCTGTGGCACATGCCAATCCCGGCCGAGTTGCGACCGCTGCTCGCCTCCGATGTCGCGGATATCGCAAACATCAAGCCGGGTAATACCGCAGGCGGAATGATGATTGCCGCCGCCTTCCTGCGCGACTTTGTGGGAAGCACCGGAGAGGGCGAGCACCGCAAGACCATTCCGTGGGCGCACCTCGACATCGCCGGCTCCGCCAATAACGGCGGCGCGGGCTGGGGATTCACCGGAAAAGGTCCCACCGGGGTTACCGTGCGTGCGCTGATCGAGCTGGCCGAGGAATTTTCCCGGCCGTAGTAAGGTTTTCAGGCGGGTTCTTCCGCCCCGGATGCCGTAGTCCACCACAACTATTGGCGTGTCGGGGCACTCATCCTGATATGAGGAGTTGCTGGGATTGTCTGACCAGAATTTTGACGTTGTTGTTCTCGGCGGCGGCAGTGGCGGATATGCGGCAGCGCTGCGCGCGAGCCAACTTGGCATGACCGTCGGCCTCATCGAGAAGAGCAAGGTCGGCGGAACCTGCCTGCACCTCGGCTGCATCCCGACCAAGGCGCTGCTGCACTCGGCCGAGGTGGCCGATGTCACTCGCGAGTCGGCCAAATACGGTGTGACCTCCACCTTCGGCGGAGTCGACATCGCCGCCGTCACGGCCTACCGCGAAGAAGTGGTTGCCAGTAAGTACAAGGGGCTGCAGGGGCTCATCAAAGCTCGCGGCATCACCACAATCGAGGGCGAGGGCCGTTTGGTCTCCCCCACCTCCGTGCAGGTCGGCGCCGATCTGATCACCGGAAAGAACGTTGTTCTGGCCACCGGCTCCTACTCACGATCGCTGCCCGGTCTCGAAATTGGCGGCAGGGTGATCACCTCTGAGCAAGCCCTCGAGCTCGATTTCATCCCCAAGAAGGTCGTCGTCCTCGGCGGCGGTGTCATCGGCGTCGAGTTCTCCAGCGTCTGGAAGAGCTGGGGATCCGACGTACAAATCGTCGAGGCTCTCCCGCACCTGGTTCCCAACGAAGACGTGGCCATCAGCAAGCAGTTCGAGCGTGCCTTCCGCAAGCGCGGTATCGCCTTCAGCCTGGGCGTGCGCTTCCAGTCGGTCACCCAAAACGACGAGGGCGTCGTCGTGACGCTCGAAGACGGCCAGACCTTTGAGGGCGAACTGCTTCTGGTCGCCGTCGGCCGCGGCCCGTCCACCGCAAACCTCGGTTACGAAGAGGTCGGGATAACAATAGATCGCGGCTTCGTCATCACCAACGAGCGCCTCGCCACCAACATCCCCGGCGTCTATGCCGTCGGCGACATCGTGCCCGGTCTGCAGCTCGCCCACCGCGGATTCCAGCACGGAATCTTCGTCGCCGAAGAGATCGCCGGGCTCGCTCCCGTCGTGATTGACGACATCAACATCCCCAAGGTGACCTACAGCGATCCCGAGGTCGCATCCGTCGGTCTGTCCGAGGCCAAGGCCGCCGAGAAGTACGGCGCCGACCAGATCTCGACCTATGACTACAACCTCGCCGGCAACGGCAAGAGCCACATCATCGGCACCTCGGGATCCGTCAAGGTGATCCGCGTCAAGGAAGGCCCGGTCGTGGGCGTTCACATGATCGGCGCGCGCGTCGGCGAACTCATCGGCGAAGCACAACTCGCCGTCAACTGGGAGGCGTACCCGGAAGACGTCGCCACCCTCATCCACGCCCACCCCACTCAGAACGAAGCACTCGGAGAGGCATTTCTCGCGCTGGCGGGCAAGCCCCTCCACGCGTTCTGATCCACCCGCCGACCCGGTCACCCGATTCCGCGGATCGCCGGGATCGGTGACCGATGGCACAACTAAGCTGAAGAGCAGAAGCGTTACAAAGGAGCATCACTGATGAGCGAATCCGTCAACCTTCCTGCAC
>JANXTJ010000216.1 GCA_025352485.1 Salinibacterium sp. | reverse complement strand
CAACCCGGATGCCGCCGCCGACGCCTGGGCGCGAATCGCCGCGTTCTTCGCCGAACATCTGGTTACCCCGACGACGTAGCCGGCGCGGGCGGGTCGTGAGCGGCCGACTAGATTCGCGGCGTTGGCCGAGAACAGCTTGCGCACAGTCCGAACACGTCGACGACATGGTTGGGCTGAGTGAAGCCGTGTTCGGCCGCGACCGTTCGCGCCCACTGCTCCACCTGATCCGCCTCAATTTCGACCGTGAGGCCGCACGACCGGCAGATCAGATGATGGTGATGACTGCCGGGGGTGCAGGCGCGGTACAGGCTCTCGCCCTCCTGCTGCAGCGAGTCGGCTTCGCCCTCGGTCGCGAGATCCGCGAGCGCCCGATACACGGTGGCTAGGCCGATGGGTGATCCGCCCTCGCGCAGCGCGGAATGCAACGTCTGCGCGCTGACGAATGCCTCAGATTCACCGAGGGCACCGCGCACCGCCTCGCGCTGCCACGTGTGGCGCTTCATGTCGCTAACTCTTTCGTCAGAGCGGGGAGCCGCGCGGGGACGCGGCGTCGGCCGGCGATGTGGCAGACCACGTAGATGAGGAAGGAGACCGTCGTCACGTACGGACTAATCGGTAGGCCGCCGCCGAGTGCGAGCATGATCCCGCCGACCACAGAAACCACGGCGAACCCGACGCTGAGCAATGGCGTCAGCAATGCCGATGATGTCACCCGCATGGCCGCAGCCGCCGGGGTCACCAGCAGCGATAGCACGAGCAGTGCCCCCACCACCTGGATAGAGATCGCCACGGCCAGCCCCAGCAGCACCATGAAGATGATCGAGATGGCGGTCACAGGCAGTCCGCGAGCGCGAGCCACATCCGGGTCGACGCTGGCGAAGGTCAGCGGTCGCCACATCAGCAGCAGCCCGGCAATGACGACGACAGAGATGACGAGCAGTGCCAGCAGCTGGGGATCGTCGACGGCGACGATCTGGCCGGTCAGCAGACCGAACTTGTTCGCGCTCCGCCCCGTATATAACGCGAGGAAGAGGATGCCCAGGCCGAGCCCGAAGGGCATCAAGACCGCGATGATCGAGTTGCGATCGCGCGCCCGTGCCCCGAGCAGGCCGATAAGTAGCGCAGCGATCAGTGACCCGGCGACCGAGCCGGCCACAACGTTCGCGCCGAACAGCAGGGCAGCGGATGCCCCGGCGAACGACAGCTCGCTGATGCCGTGTACCGCGAACGCGAGGTCGCGCTTCATCACAAATACGCCAATGAGGCCGCCGACGACGCCGAGGATGGCGCCGGCCAGGATCGAGTTATGTACAAGAGCGAGCAGGTCGCCGTAGTCGGAGAAGTCGAAGATATGCGACCACCACGGGCCGGATGTGGGCGACATCAGGCCGCATCCTCGTGATGAAGGTGATCGTCACTGCCGACGACCACGATCCGCCCGCGACTGCGGAAGACGTCGACGGGGGTGCCGTAGAGGTCGCTGAGCACCTCGGAGGTGAGTACGTTGTCCGGCGTCCCGATCCGAAACGCGCCCTTGGCGAGGTAAAGAACCCGGTCGACCATCCCGAGGATGGGGTTCACGTCGTGAGTGACGAACACAACTGCCGCGTTCGACCGGCGACGCTGCGCGTCAATGAGTTCGCTGACGCCGCGCTGGTGGGCGAGGTCGAGCGAGAGCAGTGGTTCATCGCAGAGCAGCAGAGCGGGATCGGCGGCGATCGCTTGGCCCACTCGCACGCGCTGCTGTTCGCCGCCGGACAGGGTGGCGAGCGGTGCCTTGGCGTAGCTCGTCGCCCCGACGGCCATCAGCAACTCGTCGACCCGGGCGCGCTCGGCTTTCGATGCGAACGGCAACCCCCAGCGCTGGCCGTTCACGCCCAGCGCGACGAGGTCGCGCGCCCGAAGGGGGCTACTGCCTTCCCCGAGCTTCTGCTGCGGGATGTAACCAATCTGGGCGCTGCCGTGGCGCACCGGCTCCCCCATGAATTCGATGCTGCCAGCTGTCAACCGTTGTTCGCCGAGAATCGACTTGAGCAGGCTTGTCTTGCCGGTGCCATTGGGGCCGAGAACCGCGAGAAATTCGCCGGGCTGCACGTCAAGGTCAAGGCCGCGCCACAGTTCGCGCCCACCAAAGGCGAGGGCAGCGCCGCGCAGGCTGAGCACGGGTTTCATCGAAGCGCTCGCTCGAGGGCGCTGACGTTTCCGCCCATCCAACGCAGGTAGTCGAAACCGGGCGGCAGCGTCTCTGTGACGGCGATGACGGGGATCGTGTTGGTGTGCGCCGCCAAGAGAACGGCCTGAAGTTGCGGGCTGGGAGTCTGCGAGTTGTAGACCATCAGGGCGACTTTGCGCTGGACGAACAGCGCGATGGTCTCGTTGAGAACGGCGGGAGCGATATCCGTTCCCTGCTCGATCGCCGCGCTAAATTCCGGCGGCGAGACTACCTTCAGGCCGGATGCCGCCAGCAGGTAGCCCGCGATCGGTTCGGTCATCGCCACCGGCTTGCCGTCGGATCGCTGTTTCAGCGACGCCGTGCGCGCCTCAAGGCCGGCCAGGCGAACGGCGAAATTCTGGGCATTCGTTTGGAACGTGTTAGCCCCGGCCGGTGAGGCTGCCGCCAGCGTGTTGACGAGGTGGATCACGAGGCGCTCGATGGTGGGGAAGTCGTACCAGAGGTGCTCATTAAAATCCGAGGTGATCGTCTTACCCGAGAGGGTCGCAACGTTGAGTACTGTCGCGCTGTGGTTGTCGAGACCGCGCAGCATCGTGTCGACAAAATCGTCGTAGCCCGCGCCGTTCTCGATGACAATGTCGGCCCGGGAGAGTTGGAGCTGCACCCGGGCATTGGCTTCGAACGAGTGCGGATCTTGGGCCGGATCGTTGATGATCGAGGTCACCGTGACCAGCGATCCGCCGATTGCCTGAGCGATGCTGGCGTAGACATCGGTGGAGGTCACGATCATGATGTGGTGATCGGTGGGTGCGGGAGCGGAGCAACCGGTGAGGAGCAACACGCTCGCGGCCAAGATGGCTATGGACTTCATGAGGCCTTTTCTCGGCCAACGCGCCGATAACAATAATGAGATTCGTTATCAGTAGTGTGCCATGGTTGGCCGTCCGGGCACAAACCGGTCGCCACGGGCAGGTAACTGCGGAGCAGCCCCGCACCGGGCAGCAGGCCAAGGGTCGTCCGGGCCGGTCTAGTCGAGCAGCAGGGCCGGCTCTTCGATCACGCTGGCGAGGTCGGCGACGAAGCGGCTCGCGACATCCCCGTCCACGAT
>JANXTJ010000209.1 GCA_025352485.1 Salinibacterium sp. | reverse complement strand
CATGTTCGTCTCCTTCCGCAATCGTGCCAATCCTCGCGCCCCCCTGTTCGAGCGTGCGGACATCGATGAAGAGGCTGGGCAGGTCTGCGGTCACGATGTCATCGGCCACCACCGTGACCTGAGTGAACTCGGTGGGTGCAGTGCTTCCCCCGCGCCAGATGTGGTCGCCCCGTTCGGCGGCGCCGGAGGTTGCCACCGCGCGGCGCGAGCCGGAGAGCCGGATCGCGGTCAGTAGCACGCCTCGTTCGCGGGGATCGGTCACTCCGATGCTCCACGGGTCACCATCGGGCTGTGCCCCTGACACGAGGATGTCGCCACCGACGTTGATGCTCCAGTCGCGGCATCCTGCGGCCAGAAGTGCCTCGCCCGCCTCCTTCGTCGTCGCCGCTTTCACGATGCCGTTCAGGTCGATCACGCCGTCGGGGCGGTGCGGGCTGAATGCCCCGTGCGTGCGTTCGCGCCACTCGAGCGCGTCGGCATAGACCGCGCGAAGTTCGTCGCTGGCGTTCATCAGCGTGAGCTCGGCGCGGGCGATACGACTGAGTTCTGAGCCGGGCAGATAAAGACTGAAGCGGATCTCCCAGCGGGCGAAGATCGCGGGGATGTCAGCCGGGATGTCAGCAGGGACGTCAGGCGGGACGTCGCCCGCGGCCCCAGATTCGAGCGAGACGACCGTGCCCATCGCCTCGAAGACGTGGCGCATCAGCGGCCCGACTGGTCGAGGGCCGACTGCACCGAAGAGAGGTAGGCCTCGCTCGTGTAAGTTGCCCCGCTCACGTTCGAGACCTTCGCCGACTGGGCGGCGAGCACCTCGCGGGCCAGCGTCGGGGCCGCCCGGTTGCTGATCTGCACGGAACGGCCGTCGGCGTCGGTGAGGTGCAGGGCGGTGACCGCGGTAATGCTTCCCCCGGAAACGGTGACCTGCACCTGAACGCTGCCGTACACCGTATCGACACTTGCGCCGGTGAAGGTGCCGTCCGCACTCTTGTGTGCTGCTGCGGCCACCGGGGCTGACGCGGGCTTTTGGCCGACTGTGGGAGTGGGGCTCGCGCTCGGCGCGGGTAGGACGGAAGTCGCGCCCGCACCGCCCTTGGCGGCCGAAGCGGCCGAGACCGTGGCCTGGGTGGCGGCGGCCGCACCCAACTGCCAGCCCACGACGAGCACCCCGACGGAGGCGAAAACACTCGTCAACACTGCACGTGTTCTCACCAGTCGAACCTTTCTGAGTGGATTTGGTGGGCAGGTAGGCCGGTGGCCCGCGCCTCATCTTCGACCAGTCCGAGCCATTGTGTGGGACCGCAGAGGTAGAGGTCCGATTCGGCGAGGTGCGGAAATACGCTGCTAATCGTGACGCCGCGCCGGGCGTCGGCCTCCGGCATCCAGCGCGAACCGACCCGCGATCGGTGCCCGACCATCGTGTACAGGGTTGCCCCCTTCGCGGCGCAGATCTCGCCGATCTCGTCCCAGAGGTATGTCTCGGCGACGCTGCCGGCCCGCAACAACACGGTCGCCTCGCCGGGGGCGAACCTCGCGTGTTCGAGCAGCGCCCTGACCGGGGTCACTCCGATGCCGCTGGCGACGATGGCCAGGCGGGGCGCCGTCCGTGCCGTGTCGGTGAAGAGGCCGTACGGCCCCTCGATCGATACTCGAGTCCCGGCCGAAACCATGGCAATTCGGGAGCTTCCGGCCCCGAGATCGCGCACCGTTATCCTGGCCGTCAAATCGGTGGGCATCGCCGACAGCGATATCGGGTGCGCGTGCCACCATGTTTTTTTGGTCCAGAATCGCCAGATGAAGAACTGCCCGCCCGCCGTGCCGAGGCGGCGGAGGTTGCGCCCGGTGAGGTGGATGGATGCCACGCCGGGGGATACCGCCGTGGCGCCGGTCACCGTGATCCGGTGTCGCAGGCTCGACACCGCCGGCTCGACAAATCGGTAGGTAATGATGGCGCCGAACGCGATGACGTACAGCGCGATCCAGTACACCCGCTGCCCCGTTCCGTTGGAGAGGATCCCGCCGACGCTGAATTGGTGAGGCAGGGCGAACGCCACGGCCAGATAGCTCAGCAGGTGCACGAGATGCCAGCCCTCGTAACTAAATTTGCGGCGCACGGCGACGAGAGATGTGACGACGACAGCGATGAACAGCGCCGTGCCGATGAATGCGATGGGCATGTCGGGCAGCGCGAGCATCGGCCCGATCTCGGCGATCGGATCGTAGCCAGAGCTCATTCCGTAGCCGACGAGCAGGAGTGCGCCGTGGGCGAGCAGCAGGTACAGCGCCGGCTTACCGAGTGAGCGGTGCACGGCGACGGCGCGATCATGGCCGATGGTGCGGTCGATGAGGGGCACTCGCGCGGCGAGCACCAGCATCACCAGAACGAAGTCGGAACCAACGAGCCCCATGATGATCCCGAGGCTGGTCACGACCGTTGCGGGGGAGGTGAACTGGGCCGCGCCACCGGCGGCAAGAAAGAGTGCGGCGGCGGCAGCCCCAGAGGCCCACAGTGCGGTAACCAGCAGATCAGACATCCGTGCCCTGCGGGCGAACTGGCGGCGGCGGTCGACGCGCGGCGTCCGAGAATACTGTCTCGGCAGGTTCGGGCGAACGTGGGCCTGGGTACTCATCTACCCACTGTGCGGCGGAAACCTATGCGCGGGCCTTAAGCCGGCAGGGTGGTGTGTGAGAGTCCTCACATCTGCGGGATGCGCACGGTAACCACGAGCCCGCGTGCACCGTTATGCAGCCGTGCCGTGCCGCCCGCGTCCTCGGCGATGGCCCTGACCAGGGCGAGGCCGAGGCCGGTGCCACCGGTGCTGCCCGTTCGAGAAAAATCCGGGCGGCTGAAGCGCTCGAAGGCCTTCGGCAAGAAGGCGCTAGGCACACCGGGGCCATCGTCGGTCACCTCGAGCGTGAGACCGGCGGCATCCTGACTCAGCGCCGCGGTTACCGAGCCTGCCTCCGCGATCGCGGCAAGCGAATTGGAAAACAGGTTGTCCACGAGTCGGCCGAAAGACTGCGCGTCGATGGCGTACCGAAACTCGGTGCCCCCGGGAGGCGCGCTGAAGCCGACATCGGCAGATTTCGCCAGCCCCAGCATTCGGGCCCTGTCGACGCAGCCCATCAGCTCGCTCACCAATTCGCTCGTGCTGCTAGAGGCGCGCGGCCCCTGGTGCGATTCGAGTCGGGTGAGCTCCAGCAGGTTGGCCGCCAGCGACGAGAGCCGGTCTACGGAGGCCTCGGCAGCCCGCACCTGCAGGGCGAGCGCCGCGGCATCCCCGAAATCTCCGTGCGCCAGCTCAAGCTGGGTCTTGAGCGCGGCAAGGGGAGTTCGTAGCTCGTGGGCCGCGTCAGAGACCATCCGTTTCTCGCGGGCGGAGGAGGCGCGCACCCTACCGAGGAAGGCGTTGAGGGTGGTCGCAAGCTTGGCCAGTTCGTCGCGCGCTTGGCCGACCGGCAGGTCACCGTCGCTGGCATCGGTCTCGAGCGCCTCGGCACGCCGACGCATGCGTGCCACCGGGCGCAGTGCCACTGTGGCCAGCAGCCAGGCCGCGAGGCCGAACGTGAGCAGCAGCAGCACGCCGCCGACGGCAAGAACGCGATCGAGCCCGTCGAGGGCGAGACTGCTCGCCGACGTGCTGCGCGTCGCCCAGAGCGCCCACACTCCGTTGGGCGTGGGGAGGGCTTGGCCCACAACGACAAAGGTGCGCCCCTCATCGTCTGTGGCGAGGTGCTGTTCCGCGGCGGCCGGCTTGCCCACTACGAGAGGCAAAATATCGTGCGGGAGCGTGTTCACCTGAACGAGGCCGGCTGGGTTGACGACGTACACCAGCACTCCCGTTCCCGGATCATCGACCTTCTCGGCGGGGTTGGCAATGATGTCCTTCTCGAACGATGCCAGGTCGCCCTCGGCCAGAGTTACATCTGCCGCCGTGAGAATCTGCGCCACCTCAGCGCGGATCGCCACCAGAGCGATCGCCAGCAGAACCACCGCCACCAGCATGCTGCCGATGGTGATGCGCGCCCTGATCGACAGACGGGACATCATGGGGCCACCCGCAAGACGTAGCCAACGCCCCGCACCGTCGAGATGACGACACCGGATGCTGCCGGGTCGAGTTTGCGCCGCAAATAGCTCACGTACTGGTCGACAATCGTGTGGTCGATGTGGAGGGTTGTGCCCCACACTTCCTGCAAAATGTCGTCGCGAGACAGCGTTTCACCCGCCTTGCCCCCGAGAAAGAAGAGCAGCGCGAACTCCTTGGTGCTCAACGGCAGCGGGCGCCCCGCGAGCGTGGCACGCACGGTCGCCGAGTCCAGCTCGACGTTGCCCAGGCGCAGCGTCGAGCGGGGGGCTGCGGCATCCCGTCGCACCAGGGCCCGGATGCGCGCACTGAACTCGGCGAAGGCGAAGGGCTTGGTGAGGTAGTCGTCGGCGCCGGAATCGAGGCCGAGCACCCGGTCTTCGATAGCGTCACGGGCGGTTAAGAGCAACACCGGAAGGGTGCTGCCTCTGGTGCGCAGATGACGGCAGATTTCGAACCCGGTCATCTCCGGAAGCATGACGTCAATGGCGGCCGCGCCGAGCTCCTCTGTGCCCACCGCGATGAGCGCATCGATGCCGTTGGTGACCAGCGTGACGTCGTAGCCCTCTTCGAGCAGGCCGCGCCTGACGAGAGCGCCCATGGCGGGGTCATCTTCGACGACGAGGATGCGGGTCACGAGCTTCACCTTAGCTTTCGCGCCGATGGTGCAACTGTGGCGCGCGCGATTGCGCGGCGGCAGGCACAATACGGGCGTGGACCAGCGCCAACGGGGGACAATGGCTGGATGGAGTCACCGGGGACCACTGGCCGCCTGCTGCTCGTCGAAGACGAGGACGAGATGGGCGGGCTGCTCTCGCGCGGCCTCGGCGCGGAAGGCTATCTGGTCGACCTCGCGACCGATGGCGTGCAGGCGCTGATGCTGGCATCCCGCATTGAGTTTTCCGTGGCCGTGCTCGACGTGACTCTGCCAGGGATGTCGGGGCTCGAGCTGTGCCGCCGACTGCGTCGTGATCAGATTGCCCTTCCCATCCTGCTGCTCACGGCGCGCGACGCCGTCGAGGATCGGGTCAGGGGATTGGATGCGGGGGCCGACGACTACGTCGTCAAACCGTTCGCGCTCACCGAGCTTGCCGCGCGGCTGCGCGCGATTCGTCGCCGCGAGGAGTCGGCGCCGACCAAGCTCACTCGAGTCGGCCACATCATCATCGACAACCACGAGCACATTGTCACGGTCGGCATTACGAAGCTCTCGCTGAGTCCGAAAGAATTCGCGCTGCTGCGGCTGCTCGCCCATAACGCCGACCAGACCGTTACTCGCGAGCACATTCTGCGGGAGATCTGGGGTGCCACCGATCACACGGATGCCAACGTCGTCGACCAGTACATGAGCTACCTGCGCCGCAAGCTTGAGCCGCTCGAGACAGCCGTCGTGCTGGCCACCCGCCGCGGCGTGGGTTTCCAACTCGAGACGAGCACGGGGTGATTCTGAACCGCCTCTCGATCCGGGCGAGAATCACCCTGGGAACCTTTCTGGTCGCCCTAATTTTCTTCGCAGGGACGGCCGTCGCGCTGCAGGCTCAGGTCGGCGGCATCCTCGACCGGGCCACCCTCAAGCTGCTGGCCAGCGATTCGGCCAACTTCGTCTCCGCCGGCATCAAGCTGCCGAGCATGGCGCTAGAGGCTCCGGGCGGCGACCAGCGAGTAGCGGTCATCGATCCGGCGGGAATCTTAAGACTGACCACACTTCCGGTCGCGCTTGAGGGCCAGATCGCGAGTTTTAGCGGCGGCCCGGCGGGGGCGCGCAGCTTTTCGACGCCCAATTACCGATACGCGATCCTCGTTTCCCGCGTCGCGACTTCTGCGGGCACCTGGACCGTCGTGAGCGCCCGAAGCGAGGCGGCAAACCAGCTGGTCCTCAACGGGCTCACCACAGGACTTGCCTGGGGGCTCGCCGGGCTTTCTCTGCTGTTTGCCCTCGTCTCTTGGCTTCTGACCGGCGCGGCGCTGGCTCCCGTGACGCAGTTGCGGCGCAGCGCCGACACGCTGCTCATGTCGCGCTCCGTCGCCCTGCTGGAGGTGGGACCGGCACGCGACGAGGTCAGCGAGCTCGCCACGACGCTGAACAATCTCATATCGGGTCTGCACGATTCGGCGGCGCGAGAAAAGCAACTGGTCTCGGATGCCAGCCACGAACTGCGCACCCCTTTGGCAATCCTGCAGGCGCGGCTTGAGCTTCTGCAGCGGGCGGTGCCGCCGCAATACCGGGCCGACGTGAGCGCGGCAGAGGCCGCCGTGCGGCGGCTGACGGCCCTAGTCGCCGACCTTCTCGAGCTGTCTCGCATCGAGGCCAGTGCAGGGGCCGGGTCTGCCAGCGCGGCGCAGCTTGCCGCGGCACTGGTCGATTCCGTTGACCGCAGCCGCTTCGCCGGCTCGACCACGAGCATCATCATCGACTATGACGTCAGCGGCTTTGGCGTGGGCGGTGTGGTGGGGATGAGCGCAGATACCTTCGGGCGGATCGCCGACAACCTCGCCAAGAATTCGATCGCGGCGCTCGGTGATACCGGGGTGATCACCCTGGTACTGCACGCCGGTGCTGGCGAGGTCACCCTCGTGGTGCAGGATGACGGTCCCGGCATGAGCGCGGACTTTTTGTCGCGCGCTTTTGACCGGTTTGCCCGCGACGTTCCCGCCGGCACCTCACAACACGGCACCGGCCTCGGGCTCTCGATCGTTCACGCCGCGGTGGTTGCCGCGGGTGGTTCGGTCGAGCTAGACAGCCGGGGTCAAGGCCTGAAGGTCAGTGTGAAACTTCCACTGGCACCGGACGCCACTGACCGACTCGACGGCGCTGAACGCCCCATGCCGTAACGGCCAGAAGCGCTTCACGCACGATGCCGCTGCTCATCTTCGACTCGCCAAACTCGCGGTCAACGAAGGTGATCGGCACCTCGGCGATCGACAGCTCGGAGTCGTTGGCCCGCATCAGCATTTCGATCTGGAAGCAGTAACCCTTGCTGTCAACGGATGCCGCGTCGATCGACCGCAGGGCGTGCGACGAAAAGACACGGAAGCCGCCGGTGATGTCTTTGAACGGCAGGTTGAGCATCACGTGCGCGTAGCTGCTGCCGGCGCGGGACAGAAGCATTCTCTTCGCGGGCCAGTGTACGGCGGCACCGCCGCGCACCCAGCGTGAGCCGATGACCACATCGTGGTCGCGCGCGGCCGCAAGCAGGCGGGGCAGGTCGGTGGGCTGGTGCGAGCCGTCGGCATCCATCTGCACGAGGGTATCGAAGCCACGGTCGAGCGCCCAGGCGTAGCCAGCGCGGTAGGCGGCCCCTAGGCCTTCCCGACCGGCACGATGCAGCACGTGCAGGTCGAGGTAGCGGTCACGCAGCCCATCGGCGATCGCGCCGGTGCCATCGGGGGAGCCGTCGTCGACCACGAGGATCGCGGCGTTCGGCACCGCTGAACGCAGCTGATGGATGAGTCGCGGCAAGCTCTGCGCCTCGTTGTAAGTCGGAAGGATAATAAGCGTTTCCGGCATGGTCACCTCGTGTATTCGTAGATGGTGGTGCGGTGCAGGGATGTGGTGTTGGTGAGTCTGAAACCATCGCCGACGAGGGTATGCGCCTGGTCGCTGGAGCGTTGGACTGTGCTGTCTGTCATGTCAATGACCCACAAAGTGTGAACCGACGCGAGAGCCGCGCGGGTCTGATCGAGCTGGTATACGGAATCCCATAGCCCCGGCCGCGAATCGAATGGAGCCTCGAGCGCGACGTCGACAAGTCCCGCATAGCCAGCCGGGTACAGGTGCATCCCGAGGCGTGGCCGTTGCGACGGCTTCGTTGACGCATCGAAGTATACGCCATCACCTGCAGAAGCATTCTGGGACATCCATTCGGACACCTGACGCCAGTCTGAGCCGCCGTCTTTGGCGAACTCGCCGCGCTGGAATAGCCAGGTTGGGGCGATGCTGCCCACGAGCAGTGCGATGGCGATCCAGCGCAGATAGCGGCGACCGAGTGCGTCGACCCCGAGGCCGATGAGCAGGGCCGCTGCCGGCGTCGCGAACGACAGATAACGCACGGAGTAGATCGGCAGCAGTGCGAGGGTGGTTGCCATCAGAATTGCGGCCGGAATGATCAGCCAGAGCGCGGCGAGCAGCGTGAGGCGCGACTGACGATGACTGCGACGCCGAAGCGCCGTCACGATCGCCAGCACGATGAGCGCCCACGCGATTACTGCTACGAAGATCGTTCCGAACCAGGGGGTGACGAAAATACCGTCGGGACTCAACGGTTGCGTGCTCAAGAAGGCGATCTGGTCGCGCTCGAAGATCGCCGCGACGATGACGGGGGCGCAGGCGAAGACGGCGGACGCAGACGCAATCGCCCATGGCCGCCGCAGCGCACGCGACCGGCGGTCGAGCAAGAGATAGGCGCCGTGAACCACGAGGAGCAGCGCGAGATAGAGAAACAACCAGATTCCGAACGCGGCGAGCAGTGCGTAGCCCGCCCAGTACTGCCAGCGCTGCGCGCGGCTCTGCACCAGGGCGATCAGCAGCACGGTCAGCCAGACGGCGACGGCGGCTGACGGCCCGTACGCGCGTGCCTCCAGGCCCATGTAGGTGAACCGAGGCAGTGCGATGCAGGCCAAGCCTGCGATCAGGGCGACCCGGTTCGAGGAGAACCGACGGGCGAGAACGACGATTCCCGCCGCCGTGACGCCGACCGCAATGGCACTCGGGAAGCGCACCGCGAACTCCGAGATGCCGAACAGGCCGATCCAGAAGTGCAAAAACAGGTAATACAGACCGTGGACCGCGTCAACGCGCTGCACGAGCTCAAAGAGCGATGGCAGCGACCGCTGTGCCGACATGATGCTGGCGGCTTCATCCCCCCAATAGGTGGGATTCCACGAGAAGGCCATTGACGAACCCGCGGCTGCGAGGCCAACCAGAGTGGCGGTGCGTGGGGTCGACGGCGACCTCACCCACCCTCCCCGACGGGAAGGGGCCTCCTGGATAGTCAGCTCCACGAGGCTAATTATGGACAATGCACATTAACGGGCGCTGCATTGTGCTCGAAGATACCTGAGCATGTTCTCAGATTGTGACCCTAGACAACCCCACTCGTTCCCAGCAATGTGCCGATTGCGAAGGTGGTCGCGAGGGCGATCGCGCCGCCGATAACCACGCGAACCGTCGGGCGCAACCAATGACTACCGCCAATTCGGGCGCTCGTGGCGCCGGTGATGGCGAGCGCCACCAGCACCGCAACGAAGGTCACAGGCACTCGCACTGCCGCCGGTGGCAACAGAATCGCAAGCAACGGCAGAATCGCGCCGAGGAAGAAGGCCAGAGCAGATGCTCCCGCAGCCTGCCAGGGGCTCGCGACATCGTGTTCGCTGATGTGAAGCTCCGCTTCCAGATGTGCTCCTAGCGCGTCGTGGGCGGTAAGTTCCTCCGCCACTTTTCGCGCCGTTGACGACGACAGTCCCTTGCGGGCATAGATTTCTGTGAGCTCAGCCAGCTCTTCGTCTGGCATCTCCGCCAGCTCGCGGCGCTCCTTCTCGATCAGCACGCGCTGGGTGTCGCGCTGGCTAGATACCGAGACGTACTCACCGAGGGCCATGGACACGGCGCCGCCCACGAGACCCGCGACTCCCGCGGTCAGGATGGGAGCGACTTCCGCGGTCGCTCCGGCAACCCCGACGACGATGGCGGCAACGGAGACGATGCCGTCGTTGGCACCGAGTACCCCCGCGCGCAGCCAGTTAAGTCGACCGGTAATGCTGGCCTTGTGCGGTTCGTTGGGGTGTTCGTAGTTCGCGGGTTTCGACGTCATTTCAACAGCTTCGCACCGACCGATTTTTCCTTCCAGCGAGGTAAGGCTTCGCTGTGCAGTCGCGCGGGAATCGCACAGCATTAATCCCTAGGATTTGGCCATGACGGACACCCCCGAAATGCGCACTGTGGTCACGCCGAGCGCTATCGTGACCGCCCTGCTCGGTTTCTTGAGCGGCGGTATGGCGCTCGCATACAACCCGTTTCTTGCGACCTCCGTCATCGCACTGGTGCTGTCACTGATCACGCTGCGCAGTGCGGCGCGGGTGGATCACTACCTCGTGCAGGGCCTGTTGCGCATCTTCGCGATCATCGGGGTCATGGGCGGTCTCGGCGGGATTATGGTGCAACTCTTCCCCGGCCTCGGAGTCACACCCGCCTGAGCGCCACTGGCGAGTTGTTAGAGCGCGGCGTCGCCCACGAAGCGATACCCCATGCCGGCCTCGGTGATCAGGTATCTGGGCGTCGACGGTTCCGGCTCAAGTTTCTTGCGCAGCTGGGCAAGGTAAAGCCGCAGGTATCCGGTGTCTGTGGTGTACTGCGGGCCCCAGACTTCGGTCAGCAGCGTCTCGCGGGTGACCAGTCGGTCGTGATTGCGCAAAAGAACCTCGAGTAAACGCCACTCGGTGGGGGTCAGCCGCACGGATGCTCCCGCCCGCGTCACCACACGGGCGGCGAGGTCGACGGTGACATCCCCGAACGAAATGACCGGGTCATCCGTTGCAGCGGGAACTCGGCGCGACAGCGCCCTGATGCGGGCGAGTAACTCGTCCGCCGAGAACGGCTTGGTGACGTAGTCGTCGGCACCAGCATCGAGCGCCGCGACCTTATCCCAGGATTCGCTGCGACCGGACACCACCAACACGGGAACCTGACTCCAGCCGCGGATAGCCTCGATCACCTCAATGCCGGTGAGCCCCGGCATCCCGAGGTCAATAACGATGACGTCGGGATGGCTGTTGATGGCGGCGCCGAGGGCCGCCTTGCCATCGGCCGCGGTCACCACCTCGTAGCCACGCGCTCCGAGGGTGATGCGCAGGGCGCGCAACATTTGTGGGTCGTCATCCGCGACGAGGATCTTCACGAGCTCTCCGCGGCGAGCAGACTCGGCGCTGCGGCGAGTTCTACCACCATGGTGAGCCCGCCGGCGGGGGTGTCCTCCACTTCCAAAGTTCCCCCCATCGCCTCCACGAAGCCCTTCGAGAGGGCGAGCCCTAGGCCGATGCCGGTCGTGTTATCGATGTCGCCTAGCCGTTGAAATGCCACGAACACATCCTCACGCCGCTCCGGCGGAATACCGGGGCCGGCATCGATCACCCGCAATTGGCTGCGGTCCCCGAACTCACTGGTGGCGATGACAGGGGCGCTATCGGCGGGGGAGAAGCGCAGTGCGTTGGTGAGGAGATTGACGACGGTGCGCTGCAGCAGAACCGCGTCTGCACGCACCGGGCGCAACCCCGCTGTGAGTTCCAGCTGCACGTCGCCGGGCGCCAAACCCAGTTCGTCGAGCGCGCCGATGACAATCTCGTCGAGGGCGACCGGTGCCATCGAGACGCCGAGCACGCCCGCCTGTAGCCGACTCGCGTCGAGCAGCTTCGTCACGAGAGAGGCGAGCGAGTCGAGGCTCTCCTCTGCGGCCTCCAGCAGCTCGGCCCGGTCGGCGGCAGCCAGCTTCACCTCGGTTGAGCGCAGTGATGTCACGGCCGCTGTGGCGGCAGCGAGGGGCCG
>JANXTJ010000206.1 GCA_025352485.1 Salinibacterium sp. | reverse complement strand
AGCAGCGCGAAGTTGGCGTCGTTGTCAAGATAGACGCCTCGATCGATTGCATTGTCTAATGCGGCCAGGAACGCGGGGTCTTCGACCTGCGGCAGATTGGGCGCGTTCGACACTGTTCGCGCGTGCTGGCTCACGGCGCCCGGAAGCCCGAGTGAAATCTCAGAGATGGTTGACCAGTATTCTGCGCTGGCGACCTTGACTTCGCCCACCAACCAGACTGCGAGGTCGGCAGGGCCGATTCCTGTCGGGGTAGCAATCTCGCACGCGACAAGCGGATTTCCAAGGAGGTCCGACACGATGAAGCGTGTGTTTGAGGCCCCCATATCGATGCCGAGAACGTGGGCACGGTCAGCGACTAAATCGAGGAGGACCGCCCGACGACCACGATTCTCCACGATGAGCTCGGAACCTTCGGCGAGGATGCCTTCTGAGATCAGCGCGTCCACCGTCCGAGTCACCGTTGCCGCGGAAATTCCGGTGAGCACCGAGATTTGCTTGCGGCTCACAGGGCGGGATCGCAAAAGTTCGGTAAGAACAGCATTGCGATTCAGCGCCCGCGTGTCTTGAACCATGGTCCATCCATTTTACGATCAGTCAGAGACCAAATAGGCATATCTAACATCCGCTCAGGCGGAAAATGCGCGACGCGGCAAAAATTTGCGGAAATTGTCTTGACTTTAGTTGCGCGTTGAAATCAAAATGATGCACACGCTCGACATTGGTCACTTCCGTTGAGCATTTTCGGTGAGAGTCACCAGCGACGACCACACAACCACAGCACAGAAAGGTCACAACATTCATGCGACTAAACCCATTCGGCCGACGCAGAGACCTGCGTCTAACTGCCTTTGGCGCTTTGGCGCTCGTCCTCGTCCTTGCTGGGTGCTCATCCACGCCCAACGGAACTGCAACTGACGCAGCGACGGCGGCCGCCGAGCCGAGTCTTGCCTTCGTCGGTCCGGGCGGCGAGATCCCCGGTGCACTGTCAGACCTTTCCCTGACCGACGCGGAAATTGCGAAGGTTAAGGCAAGCAAATTCACTGCGGCCTTCGTGTGGCACACATCCTCAGAATTCGTCACCGCTGTCGAGAAGGGTGCAACCGCAGAGTTTGGCGCGCTGGGCATCAAGGTCGTCGCCAGCACGCAGGCCGGCTTCGACGCGGCAACACAGGCAAACAACCTTCAAACTGTTCTGGCGCTGAAGCCAGACATCATTGTTGCTACAGCGGTTGACCCAGTGTCGGCCGAAGCGACGTTCAAGCCGGCTGTGGCCGCTGGCGTCAAACTGGTGATCATGACCACTCCGCCTGCAAATTACAAGGCAGGCAATCAATTCGTCTCCATCGTTACTGAGGACCTGGCGCAGGCGGGCAAGATCAATGCGCAGATGCTCGGGGATGCTCTCGGTGGCTCGGGCGAGATTGGCTACATGTTCCACGACGCTAACTTCTGGTTCACCAACCAGCGCGACCAGTCATTCAAGGCATGGAGCGGATTCCTCTTTCCCAACGAAAAGATTGTGGACCAAGAAGGCTTCACCGACGAGGCCAAGACTCAGGAAATTGCAGCTGCGATGATCGCCAAGCACCCGGGCATCAAGGGCATTTATGTGCCGTGGGCAACGGCCGCACAGGGCGTTCTTGCTGCTCTTCGCGACGCCGGGCGCACCGACGTCAAGGTGGTCACGAACGATCTCGATACGACGCTTGCCGCTGACATGTACAAGGGCGGCAATGTCGTAGGGCTGGTTGGAAACGGCTCGCTTGAAATCGGCAAGGGCTTGGCGATCGCCGGCGCCTATGGCGTTCTCGGCAAGACTGCGCCCGCCTTGGTGGCAAGTCAGCCGACTGCCGTGACGAAGGCCAACCTCATTGACGGGTGGATGGCTGACTACGGCACAGCGCCTCCCGCGAGCGTTACTAACCAATAGAGACCGGATCCAGCTGATCTAGCCGGCCAGCGCGCGAACTCATCGGTCCGCGCTGGCCGGCCTCCACCACCCACCAATTCGGACGGGCAAATGTCGACTTACATCCAGACCGTGCTTGGCCCGATCGCGGCAGGCTCAGTGGGAAGAATCCTCCACCACGAGCACCTTCTCTCGCTAGTCCCAGGGCCTTGGCTCGCTGGAGGCAAATCGCCGTCCCTCGACGAGGACATGATTGACCAGGCGGTCAGGGCTTTGTCAGGGCTCAAGGACCTTGGCTACGACCTAGTCGCAGACCTCAGTCCATACGATGTCGTCGGGCGTTCCCGGGACGGCCAGAACGTCACACTGCTTCGAGAGATCTCTGAACGATCCGGTATCCACATTGTTGCCGGCAGCTCCGTCTACCTCGAGGCCTACAGCCCGACATGGTCGCGTGAAGCCAGCCTCGACCAACTCACGAAGCGGTTCACGAGCGACATCACCCGCGGCATCGGTGACTCCGGAATCCGCGCGGGGATTCTGGGCGAGCAGGCAACGGGTCTCGACGAGATCACTCCGCACGAGGAAAAGAGCCTCCGAGCGGCGATCCGTGCCCACGTCGACACCGGCGCTTCGCTTGTGACCCACACCACTCACGGCACCATGGCGCTTGAGCAACTCGCCATCATGCGTGAAGAAGGCGCGGACCTCTCTCGCGTGGTCATCGGCCACATGGATATCCAGCCGGATCTCGACTACCTGCTTAGTGTTCTCGACAGCGGAGTGAACATCGCCTTCGATACGATCGGCAAGCAGTACTGGGACTTCGTCCTCGAACCGTTGCCCGCCAACCCGCCTGACGGAGAGTTCGCCAAACGGGCCTACTTCCGCTCCGACCAACGGCGCGCTGAACGTCTTGTTGAACTCGTGGACCGTGGGTATGTTGACCAGCTCATGCTCTCGCTCGATCTGACGGGAGCCGAGGTCTACCTCAATCCCGCGACTCACGGAGGCTGGGGCTATTCCTACCTGAGCGCCGGCTTCCTGCCGCTCGCGATCAGCCTTGGCCTCGACAAAAGCAACGAGAACACCCTGGTGCGCGACAACCCCTTGAGACTTCTCTCACAGGTCACTTCGTGACTACAGCCGACGGATACGTCGTAGGTATCGACTTGGGAGGAACCAAGATCCGCGGCGGCATTGCGACCAGCTCTGGTGAAATCATCGCCGAACTGACAGTGCCGACGAGCGGCAACGGCCTCATGCGCCAGATCGTCGCGCTCGTTCACGCATTGTGCACCACCGCCGCGGTCGATGCCAACCACATCGTCGCTACGGGGATCGGCGGAGCGGGCGTACCAGACCCCACTGGCGAGGGCTTCGACAAGGCTCCCAACCTCGTTGGCGTGCAGAATGTATCGTTCGCGGGCGAATTGGCGCTGGCACTCGGCCACCCGGTCGTTATCGAAAACGACGTGAACGTCGCGGCCCTCGGCGAACTTCAATACGGGGCTGGCCTATCTCATAGAGACTTCGTATTCATTTCGGCAGGTACTGGAATCGGAATGGGGATCGTCAGTGCAGGCAGGCTGCTTCGGGGAGCTCACGGAGCCGCGGGGGAGATCGGATTCCTGCCCATCGGCGCGGATCCGTTGGATCCCGCAAACCGCCGCCGCGGCCCTCTGGAAGAGATGGTTGCCGGCGATGCGCTTACTCGTCGTTACGCATTAGTCACGAACGAAGTCCTTTCATCCCCAGAAGTATTTCTCCGCGCTGAGGCTGGCGATCCCGCTGCCATTGCTAGCGTGAACGAGCACGCAAAATGGATTGCAATCGCGATCGTGACGGTGGCAGCCGTGCTCGATCCGGAGATCTTCGTGCTCGGAGGCGGTATTGGCTCCCGGAAGGAACTGCTGCATCTCATCTTTGATTGGCTGGCCCGGCTGGGTAACTCGGCTCTTGACGTGCGTGTCAGCGAACTGGGAAACAGCGCGCCGATTGCCGGCGCCGTCCGGCTCGCCCTTGACTCGACCGAATCTTTAGCGAAAGGAAACCCACATGAGCACCATCGCTGATGCGCCACCCAGCTGGCGAGGCCGCTTGAAGAGCATCAACTGGAGCAGTTACGTCGTTTACATCGGCTTCGTGCTCGTGTTTCTGTTTTTCGCGATCACGCAGACGCAGTACTTCCTGAGCCCGACAAACCTCAGCAACATCGCAATCCAGGCCGCACCGATCACGATCATGGCGATCGGGTTGGTATTCGTCTTGAGCACCGGCGAGATCGATCTGTCTATCGGATCCACAGTGGCGTTGTCTGCTCTCATGGCAGCGGTCATCCTTCAGGCAACCCACCAGTGGTGGTTGGGGGCACTGGGAGGCCTTGCCGTTGGTGCTGTTGTCGGTCTTGTCAACGGGATCTTCATCACTTGGGTTCGACTTCCCTCCTTCTTGGTCACGCTCGCGTCCATGGGACTGATCGCCGGCCTAGCGCGACAATTGACCGATCTCCAATCGATCCCGGTCACCAATGCGACCTTCGTCTGGATATTTGGCGGTGGCACGGTTCTTGGCATTCCTCTTCTTGTTTGGTGGAGCGCCGCAGCTGTTGTCGTGGGGTGGCATCTGCTCCGCCAACGTCGCTATGGGGCTCACGTGCTCGCGGTCGGCAACAACATATCCGCGGCTCGTGTCACGGGGATAAAGGTCAACCGCATCAAGATCATGGTCTTTATGGGCTCAGCGATGACGGCGTCACTCGCAGGCCTGCTATATGCCGGACGGTTGCACGGTGCCAGGTACACGCTTGGTGAGAGCGACCTCATGACAGTTATCGCCGCTGCGATCGTGGGCGGTACGAGCCTATTCGGCGGCAAAGGTACTGTCGTTGGCGCTCTCATCGGCAGCCTGCTGATGAGCATGATCAACAACGGATTGATTCTTGCCGGCCTCAACGTTTCGCAGCAGATGATCGTGCGCGGCGTGATCATTCTCATCGCCGTCTCCTTCTCGCTGCGCGGCAAGAAAAACTCTTAGAAAGAGTCCCTGATGTTCTTGGAAATTCTTCGTCGTCGCAATCCCGAGTTCGTGCGCGCTATTGCCGCGCTGCATTCAAGCGGAGATCTGCCCGCCAACTGTTATGCCCTAGACCTTGACGCAATCGCCGTCAATGCGGCGGCATTCACCTCGGAGAGCGCCCGGCTCGGCCTCACCGCGTTCGCGATGACGAAGCAGCTCGGACGCAATCCAGATGTTTCGCGAGTGCTCGTCCAAGCGGGAATCACCCATGCCGTCGCCGTCGACCTGCAGTGCGCGATCGCTGCAGTTTCCGGCGGCTTGGCGATCGGCCACATCGGGCACCTGGTGCAGATCCCCAGATTCGAGGCATCCATCGCTGCCTCCCTCTCGCCCCGCTATTGGACTGTGTTCAATGCGACGAAAGCGCAGGAAGCAGCCGCGGCAACACTCGAATACGGGCGAATACAGGATGTGCTGTTGCGCATCCACGCCCCGGGGGACCGCTTCTATCCCGGGCACGAGGGCGGCTTCGCGGTTAAGGATCTTCTCGCTGCCGCAGACATGGTCGACTCGATCTCGGGCTTGCGTTTCGCCGGTGTCACCACGTTCCCCGCCACGCTCTTCGACCCCGAATCTGGCACCGCGCAGGCGACGTCAAACCGCGCCACACTTACTCGCGCCGCGCAGCTGCTGGAGGATGCCGGTCGAACCGACGTGGAGGTGAACGCACCGGGAACCACTTCCGTCTCCGTCCTCGAAGAACTCGCGACGGCTGGCGCCACACAGGTCGAACCTGGTCATGGGCTCACAGGGACAACGCCACTGCATGCGATGCACGATCTGGTCGAGCAGCCGGCCATGGCCTATGTGAGCGAGATATCCCATATCCACAATGGGCGGGCCTACGTATTTGGTGGCGGGCTGTACGTCGATCCCGTGCTCGCACAAAACCCGACCACGGCGCTCATCGTGCCGCCCGGCGGTGATCCTCTGGCCGCTGTTGCGCTTCTCGTCGAGATGCCGGCCCCACAGGCCATTGACTACTACGCGGCGATTCCGCTTCCAGACACCAGCACGGCTGCCGTGGGGGACACGGTCATTTTCGGCTTCCGTGCGCAGGCGTTCGTCACCCGTGCCCAGACCGCAGCAATTGCAGGTGTCACCGGAGGCATACCGACCGTCGAAGGCATTTGGGCAGCCGACGGATCCGCACCTCTCAAACCCAGCAACCCCCTCACCGCGACAGGACTGTCATCATGAAAACAGATTCCATAGCCTCATCTGCCGGGGCATTGTCTTCCTCCGACAAGCTGCCACTGCGGCTCACCGGTATCCACAAAAACTTCGGTGGTGTCGTCGCCGTCACGAGATTCGATCTCGAAGTCGCCGCGGGCGAGATCGTCGCTCTCGTTGGGGATAACGGCGCCGGCAAATCGACACTCATCAAGATCATCTCCGGCCTTTACCAGCCCTCCGAGGGAGATATCTGGCTCAACGGCGAGAAGGTCAACTTCCGGGACGCGTCCGACGCACGCGCGAAAGGCGTTGAGGTCGTCTACCAGGATCTGGCACTG
>JANXTJ010000193.1 GCA_025352485.1 Salinibacterium sp. | reverse complement strand
CCTACGACGGCCTGCGCGGCGGTACAGAGGAGACCACCTCGGGCCGTACCCGGCTGGTGCCGCTGCGCGACCAGCTCGCACTGCCGATCTTGGTGATCAACGACAGCCCGATCAAACAGTTCGCCGAGAACCGCCATGCCGTGGGTCAGAGCGTGCTCGAGTCGTACCTTCGCATCACCAACCGCTCAACCCAGGGCAAGCATGTGGTGGTCTTCGGCTATGGCGCCTGCGGGCAGGGTGTTGCTGCCAACTTCCGCAACAGTTTCGCCCTCGTGACCGTGGTGGACACCGACCCCGTGAAGCTGCTCGAGGCGTGTTTGGACGGCTTCGACGTCTCCGCTCGGGATGCCGCGCTGCGTCGGGCCGACGTGATCGTCACGGTCACCGGCGCGCGGTCCGTGCTCACGGCCGCGGACATCCCGCTACTGAGGGATGATGTCGTGCTCATGAACGCCGGCCACTTCCCGCTGGAGATCGATGCACCCGCGCTGCTGTCGGATGCCTCAATCGCCCAGATCACGGATGCCACAGAGGGCCTGCAAACGCTGCACACCCACGACGGGCGCCGGCTGCATCTCGCGACCGGTGGACACATGGCAAACCTCGCAGGGCCCCGCCCGCTCGGCAACTCGATCGAGTCGATGGATCTCGGGTTCGCGCTCCAAGCGCGCTGCCTGGAGGCGATCGCGCAGGGCCGAGTAGCTGCCGACTCTGTCGTTGTTCCGGTGCCGAGGATGATCGACGAGCTGGTCGCCTCCGCCTACCTTGCGCTGGTGGCCGGGTAGCGCGCTAGACCGAAACCCCGACGGCGGCGAGCGGCAGGGTGAGGCTGAAGCGGGTGCCGACCCCTTCTTCGCTCGCCACCCCCATCTCGCCGTAATGAGCCGTGACGATGGCCTTGGTGATCGTGAGCCCGAGCCCGACACCCGGGACGGCGTTGCGGGTCGCCGTGGTGGCCCGGAAAAAGCGTGAGAAGAGCTGGTCCATCTCGGAGGCGGCGATTCCCATCCCGGTGTCTTGCACCGTGACAATCGCGGCCCGCGCTTCGACGGCCAGCGTGACGGTGACGGTTCCGCCGCGTGGGGTGAACTTCAGCGCGTTAGAGATCAGGTTGTCGACCGCCTGGGCGAGGCGCAGCGGGTCGCCGCGCACCGTGGCGGGCGAGTCGGGCAGCTCACTGAGCAGGGTGATACCGGCGGCATCGGCCGCCGGGCCCGCCGATTCGACGGCGTTCACGACGATGGTGTCAAGCGTGAGGTCACGAGCATCCAGCGGAAATTTGCCGGACTCGACCTGGGCGGTAAACAGAAGGTCGCCGACCAGACGCAGCAGCCGGTGGGCGTTTCGCTCGGCGACGCCCAGATAGAGCAGGTGCTCCTCCGACAGCGGGTTATCTTCGTCGTCGCGCATGAGCTCGAGATAGCCGAGGATCGAGCTCAGCGGCGTGCGCAGCTCGTGCGAGATGAGCCCGACAAACTCGTCTTTGAGGCGTGCCACCTCGCGGGCCTGAGTGACGTCGGATGCCACAAACAGGTAGCCGATCGTGTGGCCGTCTTCGTCGGCGCGCTTCGTCACCGAAAGGTTCACCGGAACCAGAGTGCCGTCGGCCCGAACGTAGGTCCACTCCCGACTTTCCGCCCGGCCGAGGCGGGCCGACTCGACGAGGGCGGAGAAACCGGGGTTCAAGACGGTCTCGCCCGGGGGGTAATTCAGGTCACGAGCGTGTGCTTCGAGTTCTTCTGGCAGATGAAAATCGAAGATGTTGAGCTTGTCTTCGGCGGCTTTCGCGGTCGGTCCGAGAATCTTCGTCGCGCCCGGGTTCCAGGCATCGATGAGGCCGGTGACGTCGGTGCCGATGACGGCCTGTTCGGTGACCGACGACCAGATGGTGCGGAACATCCGGTCGTAAGCACGAAACTTCGACTCGCTTTCCTGCAGCTGAGCGGCGAACTCGACCGTGCGCTGAAGCATGCGCTCTTTGTCATCGGCCAGCTCGTGGATGTTTTTTATCTGCTTACGGCTCTGCCGGGCCAGCTCGTTCACGATGGCGCCGGCCACGGCGAACACCAGCGGTGAGAAGGCGAAGCGCACCCACTCGCTATTGGTGGCGGGCAGGCTGAGGGTGATCAGATACGGGATCAGCAGGGCGGCGGCAGTGCCCACCCCGGCGAGCACGATCTTGCCGCGCCCCCGGCCGGAAGCAATCCAGATGACCGGAAGGATGATGATCGCCGCGAAAACGGATGCGGCCCCGCCGGTGCCCGCGCGGAACAGGCCGATCGCGACGATGTCGACGATGGGCACCAAAATCACAAACCTGGAGTCAGGGGAAACCTGGGCGAAGAGCGCGGCCATGATTGTGGCGATGACCACCAGCGCGACACCCAGGTAGGCGATGAATTCGTTGCTGAAGTCGACCTCGGGAACCACGATGACGATCAGAAGTGCCAGCAGTATCGCGCCAAAAGTTGCCGACTGCTTGACCAGCGGTGACGGCCGATCAGACTCGACCCGCAGGCGGCTCGTGAGACGTGAGGCTGCGTTGCTCACCGCTCTTCTTTTCCCACCACGAGAAATGCGGTCAGCTCGCGCGGGCTGAACGGCTTCGCAATGAAATGCTCGGCCCCGAGCGCTGCCCCTATCGCCCGGGTGTGCTCGTCGACGGATGCCGTCAAAAGCACCACGCGCACGTCGCCGACGCTCGGGTCGGCCCGTATTGCACTCGCCACGGCCAGCCCGGTCATCTCTGGCATCGACACGTCGAGGATCGCGAGGTCGGGTTTGAATTCGTGGATCGCCGCGAGCGCAGCGGCCCCGTCTTCCACGTTGGCCACGAT
>JANXTJ010000141.1 GCA_025352485.1 Salinibacterium sp. | reverse complement strand
TTCCGGTCGCCGGCGACACGGTCCAGTCCGACGGCGGAACGTTCCGCATTGAGCGCCTCGAGGGCCGACGCATCGACCGCGTACGCTACACCCCGAGCACCATCGTCGCAGAGCAGGAGTCGTGATGGACGCCTCGGGAATCGCCTGGTTGTTCGTGTTGCTGGCCGTCAACGCGTTCTTCGTCGGAGCCGAGTTCGCGGTCATCTCCGCGCGGCGTTCGCAGATCGAACCACGGGCCGACGCCGGCTCGCGGGCGGCAAAGACCGCCCTGTGGGCGATGGAGAACGCCACCCTGATGCTCGCCACCTGCCAGCTCGGAATCACGGTGTGCTCGCTGCTGATCCTCAACGTGTCAGAACCGTCGATCCACCACCTCCTCGAGATCCCGCTGGGACTCACCGGGTTGCCGGAAGAGGTCATCGCGACGATCGCCTTCATCGTCGCCCTGCTGATCGTGTCGTTTCTGCACGTCGTGCTGGGGGAGATGGTGCCCAAGAACCTGTCGTTCTCGGTGCCAGACCGTGCCGTGCTCATCCTCGCGCCGCCGCTGGTCTTTGTCGCGAGGGTATTCCGACCGATAATCGTCGCGCTCAACGCGATGACTAACGGGATTCTGCGCCTGTTCCGGGTCACCCCAAAGAGTGAGCTCACGAGCGTCTTCACGCTCGACGAGGTCGCCACGATCATTGCCCACTCCGCCAGGGAGGGATTACTCACCGATTCGGGCGCGGCGCTCAACGCGGCCTTCGAGTTCACCTCGAAGAAGGTGCGGGATGTCGCCGTCGGCATGTCCGCGCTGGTGACCCTCCCCGAGGATGCCACCCCAGCCGATGTGGAGCGGGCGGTCGCCCAGCGCGGATTCTCGCGCTACATCCTCGTCAATGATGCGGGCGAGCCCACCGGCTACCTGCACCTCAAAGACGTCATCGACCTCGACGACGCCACCGAGTTCGACGAGCCTGTTCCGACCAAGCGAATTCGGCAACTTATCTCGATCTTCCGCGGCACCGATCTCGAGGATGCCTTGGCGACGATGCGCCGCTCCGGCGTGCATGTGGCGCGTGCCTTCGACGAGAGCGGCGCCACCAGGGGCGTGTTGTTCCTCGAGGACATCATTGAAGAGCTGGTCGGTGAAGTGCAGGACGCCACGCGGCGCCGCCCCTAGCCGACGCGGTACTTGGCCCGCTGGTACTGCGGCGGGTAGTAGTCCAGGTCGACGCCAAGCTGGGCTGCGGCGCGCCAGGCGAAGTGCGGGTCGCGCATCATTTCTCGGCCCATCATGACGGCATCCGCCCGGCCGGACGAGACGATCTGCTCGGCCTGGTGCGCGTCGGTGATGAGCCCGACGGCGCTGACCGGCACGTTCGCTTCATCCCGAACCTGACCCGCGAAAGTCACCTGGTAGCCAGGACCGATCGGGATGTGAACGCCCCCCACCAGCCCGCCGCTGGAGATATCGAAGAGGTCGGCCCCGGCCTCGCGAGCCCAGCCCGCGACGATGACCGTCTGATCGGCGTCCCAGCCCTTGGCCTCGGCGCCGGCATCGTCGGCGATCCAGTCGGTCGCGGAGAATCGCACCAGGATCGGGATCGCGTCGCCCACAGCGGCCCGCGTCGCCTCGACGATCTCCAGCAGCAGGCGCGCGCGATTCTGAAGGCTGCCCCCGTAGGTGTCGGTGCGCCGGTTAGACAGCGGCGACAAAAACTGGTGCAGCAGGTAACCGTGAGCCGCGTGAATCTCGAGCAATTGGAAACCGGCGGCCACGGCGCGCAGGGCGGCGGCCACAAAGTCATTGACGATGCCGACCAGCTCCGCGGTGTCCAGCTCGCGCGGGGTCGAATATCCGGCGAACGCGATGGCGGAGGGTGCGACCGGTTGCCAGCCGCCTTCGGCCACAGAGATGGTGCCCTCTGACCCATCCCACGGTCGCCGGGTGGATGCCTTGCGGCCCGCGTGCGCGAGTTGGATGCCAGCGACAGCACCCTGCGACCGCACGAATGCGACGATGCGGGCCCAGGCGTCGCGCTGCCCGTCATTCCAGAGGCCGGTGTCTTGCGGCGAGATGCGGCCGGCTGGGGATACCGCTGTCGCCTCGGTCATGACCAGTCCGGCGCCGCCGATCGCGAATGAGCCGAGATGGGCGAGATGCCAGTCGGTGGGCACGCCGTTCTGTTCGTCGACGGAGTACTGACACAGCGGCGCCACCCACAGTCGGTTTCGGAAGACGGTGCCGCGGATATCGAGGGGGGAAAAAAGTGCGCTCATGCTTCGAGCGAACGCAGGAAAGCGCCCAAACCTTCCGCGCCGGTGAAATGGTGCGTCTTAATGCCGAGCGCGGCCGCTGCGTCGGTGTTCACGGCCTTGTTGTCGATAAATATCATCTGCTCGAGGGGGATACCCAGCCCGGCCGCCACTTCCACGTAGATTGCCGGGTCGGGTTTGATGGCATCCATCTCGGCGCTGACGAACACACGCTCGAAGAATTGGCCCATCGGGGAGCGGCGGAACGGGCTAGAGAAATCGAAGCCCGCGTTGGAGAGGATCGCGAGCCTCGTGCCGCCGAGGTGAAGTTCCTCGATCAGGTCGATGGTCTTCGGGGCGGAGCCCAACCAGCCGCGGAAGTCGGCCACCCAGAGCTCGTGCACGCGCGAGGCGCGCCAAGTCACTCCCAGATCGGCGGCGATCTGTGCCCAGTAGGCAAGGATGCTGGTGGTGCCCTGATCGAGACCGTCGCGGTGCTGCCAGTAACTCGCCCAGAAAGGCTCGGCGTCGCATCCAGACAGGGCAAGGAGTGCGGCCTGATCTGCGGCGCTGGGGCTGAGCGAGATGACCTCCCCGTAATCGAAAACAACGACACAATCGGGGATATGGATACTCACCCGACCAAACTATCGTGAGTGGCATGAGCAGCTATACGCACTGGACGGCGGATGACGCGGCGCAACACATCGCCGTGCCGAGCGAGAACGACGACAAGTACAGCCGCGGGGTGCTGGGAATCGTCACGGGTTCGGAGCAGTACCCCGGCGCGGCGGTGCTGGGCGTGGAGGCGGCACTGCAGACGGGGGTGGGGATGGTGCGCTATCTCGGCCCCTTACGGGTTCGCGATCTGGTGCTGCAGCGTCGACCCGAGGCGGTGACCTCAGACGGCAGGGTGCAAGCCTGGCTCGTGGGATCGGGAACGGACCACGCCGCGCGCGAGAGCGCCTCGCTCGAGACGATGAACCGGGCCATCGGCCAGGGATTGCCGACGATTCTCGACGGTGGCGCTCTCGAGCTGCACGGAGCGGCCGGCGGCCCTGTGATAATCACCCCGCACCTTGGTGAGCTCGCCCGGGTCCTCGGTGTCGCGCGCTCGAGGATCGCGGCCGCTCCGGCGGTATGGGCACGCACCGCGGCCGACGACCTCCAGGTGACCGTGCTCCTGAAGGGACACACCAGCTATGTCGCCGGCCCGGGGATTTCGCTGTCGGCGTCGTCGGCCCCGACCTGGTTGGCTACGGCGGGGGCAGGGGACGCGCTCGCCGGCATCCTCGGCGCGCTTATCGCCACGCACGCGGATTCTGTCGCCACCGACGAGAGGGCGCTGACTCGACTCGCCGCCACCGCCGCGGTGCTACACGGGCTCGCCGCCCATCGGGCCGGAGCGGGCGGGCCG
>JANXTJ010000140.1 GCA_025352485.1 Salinibacterium sp. | reverse complement strand
GGCGCAGCTCGCCTCGAATGGCGGGAATCTGCGTCGAGGGTTCGGGTCCTCGACCATAACAGTAGCAGGCGAGTGCAGACAGACCATTCTGTTTGTCCACATTGGGTCTCCCCACTTCGGGGGGTATAAAGGCGGTGGTACGGCACGGGGCTCGGGTGGGGGTGGCGCTCGATGACGTAGTCTGGTTCCGATGACAAACGGTGCCGTTTCCCTACCCCTGAACACTGCGGAACTGGCCTTCAGCGCATCCGGTGACTCTCTCGTGCGGCGCAGTGTGTTGCCCAGTGGCGTGCGGATCCTGAGTGAGAATGTGCCGGGCGCCCGCAGCTCGACGATCGGCTACTGGGTGGCGGTGGGTTCCCGCGACGAACTGCCGCAGACCTATGGGTCTACCCACTTTCTTGAACACCTGCTGTTCAAGGGCACGGCCGCGCGCAGCGCCCTCGAGATTGCCGTCAGCTTCGACTCGGTCGGTGGCGAGCACAACGCCATGACCGCCAAGGAGTACACCTGCTACTACGCCAAGGTGCAGGATCACGACCTCCCGATGGCGGTGGACGTGCTCGCCGACATGTTTACGTCGTCCGTGCTGGACACGGTCGAGTTTGAGACCGAGCGCGGTGTCATTCTCGAGGAACTCGCGATGGCCGACGACGACCCCGCCGACGTCACGAGCGAGCGGTTCTTCGAGGCTGTGCTCGGCGAACATCCTCTGGGCCGCCCGATCGGCGGCAGCCCCGACACCATCCAGGCCGTGTCCCGCGATGCCGTCTGGAATCACTATCGGGCCAACTACCGCCCACAAGACCTGGTCGTCACTGTCGCGGGGGCCGTCGATCACGACGAGCTAGTTGCGGGTATTACGGCCGCGCTCACCCGGGCCGGCTGGGATCTTGCTGTCGCAGCAGCCCCGGTCGCCCGCCGCGATTCCGGCGCCGGCGTGATCGAGCGCGGCAGCCCTCTGGTCGTCGTCAAACGCCCCATCGAACAGGCCAACATCATTGCGGGGGTAGCCGGAATCGCCGCGGCCGATCCGCGCAGGGCGACGCTCAGCGTGCTGACCTCGGTGTTCGGCGGCGGAATGTCGAGTCGGCTCTTTCAGGAGATCCGCGAGAAGCGTGGACTGGCCTACTCGGTCTACTCGTTCTCGCCCAGCTACTCCGACGCCGGCCTGTTCGGCATCTACGCCGGCTGCTCCCCGGCCAAGGCGCCCGAAGTTGTCGACCTGATGCTCGGCGAATTTGCCCGCCTCGCCAGCAGCGACGTGACGGACGAAGAACTGCAGAGGGCCGTCGGGCAGTTGAGCGGGGCATCCGCGCTGGCGTTGGAAGACTCAGACACCCGGATGTCGCGGCTCGGCCGCAGCGAGCTCACGCTCGGCGAATTCATCGACCTCGACGAATCGCTGCGGCGTCTGGCGCTGGTGACGACCGCTGGCATCAGGGAGCTTGCCGAAGAACTCGTTTCGCGGCCGCTCTCGATCGCGGCAGTCGGCACCGTCGACGGCAAGGACTTCGCGGGGCTGGCCACCGCTGACTCGGCCGGCAGCTGATGGCGCACTACGTATATCTGGTTCGCCATGGCGAGCAGCAGGATGCCGAATACGGCATGCCGGACGGCCCGCTCTCCGGTCGGGGCCAGCGTCAAGCGCGCGCGATCGCCGAGCGGCTCAGCGGCGTTCCGTTCACCGGTGCCTGGCACTCACCGCTGCAGCGTGCCGCCGAAACTGCCGCGATCATGACCGAACGCATGCCAGCCCTCGAATCTCAGCCGAGCGCGCTCCTCATGGACTGCATTCCTTCGGGCCCGAGCCCCGATATGCCGAAGGCGTTCGAACCGTTCTTCGGTTCGGTGACGCCCGAGCAGATCGAGGCGGGCGAGGCTCAGATGGCCGATGCGGTGGCGGAATTTCTCGCCCCGGCGCGCGAGGATCGCCACGACCTGCTGGTCACCCACAATTTCGTGATCTCTTGGTTCGTGCGCGAGGTCTTCGGAGCGCCGTCCTGGCGCTGGCTCGGGCTCAATCAGGCCAATTGCGGCCTGACGATTTTGCGGGTGCGGTCGGCGAAGCCACCGGTGCTCGTGACGCACAATGACCTCGGGCACCTGCCCGCAGAGTTGCGCACCGGCCTGCCCGAATCGCAGCCCTTCTAAGACGAAAGGCCGGCCGGGGCAAGAGCCTTGCCGAACCAATCGGTGGCGTTGGGGTTGTCGTTGTACGCCTCGATGTGCTCGAATCCGCTCGCGCGGTAGAGGCCCTGCGCTGCCGTCAGGCTGGAGTGGGTGTCGAGCACGAGTTCGGTGGCGCCCCGAGCGCGAGCCAGCCCTTCAAGCTCATCGAGCAGGGCACGGCCGAGGCCGTAACCGCGCGCTTCCGGTCGGATGAACAGGTGCTTGACCTCGAAGCGGGCGACGCTTGTGCTGTCAGCATCGAGCAATCGAATGCCACCGCAGCCGACATCGTTGCCGCCCAGCTCCGCCATCACAAACACACCGGCCGGCCCCGCGAACTGCTCGGGACGAGGGTAGCTACGGCGGTAGGCGGCTGGGCCTGACGGAAATCCGGTCGCCCTTGCCAGAAAATATTCGGTGAGCAGCTCGTGCGCCGACGGCTCGGTCACCACTGCCTCGCGAAAGCTCACCACTCGATCAGGTTACGCCGCCGCGGTTGATAGGTTTGCGGGATGACAACGAAAGTGGCCGTCGTCGGCGCGACCGGCAAGATGGGCCAGCTCATTTCGCACATAATTCAGAACGCGGATGACTTCGAACTCGTCGCCCAGATCGACTCTAAGGGCGAGTTGAGCGACATGGCTGGGGCGGATATCGCCGTGGATGTCACGGTGCCGGGCGTGTCCCAGTCCGTCGTCGAATACGCGGTGGCGCACGGCATCAACGTGCTCGTCGGTACCTCAGGCTGGTCCAGCGATCGCATTGCCGTTCTCGAACGCACGATCACCGGCAACCTCGCCGTCGGCGTCATCATCGTGCCGAACTTTTCCATCGGATCCGTGCTGGCCACCGCGTTCTCCACGATGGCCGCCCGATTTTTCGACTCCATCGAGATCGTCGAAGCGCACCACGGGTCGAAGCTGGACTCCCCGTCTGGTACCGCCGTGCGAACGGCGGAACTGATGGGATCGGCGCGTGGCGAGCTCGGACCGGTTGTCGCGCCGCACGTCGACCAGCGCGCCCGCGGGCAGCAGGTGTCGAGCATCCCGATCCACAGCCTCAGAATGCAGGGGGTCGTGGCGAAGCAAGATGTCATGTTTGGCGGTAACGGCGAAGTGCTCACGATCAGCCACGAGACGCTGGCTCCCAGCTCGTATGAGCCCGGCATCCTGCTTGCCCTGCGCGCGGCACGCACGGTGCGCGGCGTGGTCGTCGGGCTCGACAAACTCATCGACCTGGGGCTGAGCGCGCGAGCCCCGGCCGCAGCCACCCCGCAGGCCGTGGCCGCTCCCGACACCGAATGAACACGCGCGCGCTCTCTCGTGCCGCGGCCATCACGATGGCCGTTCTCCTGGTGATTTACCTCGTGTTCGCCACGCAGTACGCGCTAATCCTGCTCGGCGCGACGCAGCCGCTCGCCAAGGCGATCGGCGCGGCGCTTCTGGTGCTCCCGGTAATCGGTGCGGCCGTGCTGATAGCCGATCTGGTTTTTGTCGTGCGCGGCGAGCGGTTGGTGAAGCGCCTGGGCGATGAGGGGGGGCTTCCGGTGGATGACCTGCCGCGCCTGCCCAGCGGACGCCCCGATCCGCACGCCGCCGACCGGGAGTTTCCGAAGTACCAAGCCGAGGTGGAGGCCGATCCACAGTCCTGGCGGGCGTGGTTGCGGCTGGGGCTCGCCTACGACGCCAGCGGCGACCGGCGCCGGGCGCGCTGGGCGACCCGCACGGCGATCGCGCGCGAGAAAACCGCGCGCCTCTAGCTGTGCCGCGTCGTTAGCTCGTCATCATGCTGCCAATGGCCTTCTCCACGCTGTCGTAGCGGAACACGAAACCATCGGCGAGAAGTTTCGCCGGAACGACATTTTCGCTGGTCAGCAGCATGTCGTTGCCGGCGTCTCCGAGCAGCCTGAGCGCGAAGGTCGGAACGACCAGCGCATCCCAGCGGTGTAACGCCTGGGCGAGGGCGTGGGTGACGCGCGCGCTCGTGGCGGCCTCCGGCCCCGCAATATTCACGACGCCCGTGAGCGTCGAGGTGAGCAGGTGCCTGATCGCGGCGGCCTCGTCGTAGAGGGCGACCCACGGCCAGTGCTGTCGGCCAGAGCCCATCCGGGCCCCGAGCCCGAGGCTGGTCAACGGAATCAGCGGGGTAAAGGCTCCGCCGCGCCCGACCACCAGCCCGGTGCGGAGGGTGACGACCCGCGTACCCGGCGGGGCGAGCCGGGCAGCCTGCTCCCACGCCTGAACGACGTCGCTGAGGAAACCCTCACCCTTCGCCGCAGTCTCGGTGAGGGCGACCCCGGGCTGGTCACCGTAATATCCCACGCCGGAACCGCTCAGGAAGACCGTCGGCGCGTGGGTCGCGGCGGCGATGGCTGCAGTGAGCGTGCGGGTGCCGTTCACCCGGGAGTAAAGAATCTCTCGCTTGTAACGCGTCGTCCACGGAATTCGCCCTGTGGTTGCCCCGGCGAGGTTGATCACCGCGTCGGCGGACCCGACCGCCTCCGGGTCGATGAATTCGTGAGACGGTGACCAGCGGTACTGGTTCGGGCCGTTCGGCGCGCTCCGCGACAGACGCAGCACCGTGTGGCCGTCGGCCACGAGCTGGCGGCACAGCTCGGTGCCGATGAATCCGGATGCACCGGCCACGAGGACGCGCATCCCGGCGCCCGGCATCCGTGCCACTACGCGAGGCTGGCTTCGAGGGTGATGGTGATTCCGGCGAGAGCCTGCGAGACCGGGCAGTTCATCTTGGCGTCGGCCGCGAGGCGTTGGAAGTCGGCGTCACCCAGACCAGCGACCTTCGCGCTGACCAGCAGGTGGCTGCCGGTGATGCCGGTGCCGGGCTCAAACGTGACGGCGGCGGTCACCTGCAGGCTCTGCGGGGGAGTGCCGTTGTCGGCAAGGGCGTTAGCAAATGCCATCGAGAAACAGGCAGAGTGGGCTGCGCCGAGAAGCTCTTCGGGGTTGGTCTTTCCCGTGTCGCTGGTGGACCGGGCCAGCCAGCTGACCGGAAACTCTGCGGCATCGGAGGAGTCAAGGGAGGTGGTCCCAGATCCGCTCATCAGGTCGCCCAACCAGAGGGTGGTTGCTTCGCTCGTTATTGGCATAGTGCACCTTTCGTCTCTTCCACCCTAGACGTGGAGACTTCGGGATGCCACGGGCGCGACCCCGCGCGAATGCCGCCTAGACTGCGGTCGGCCGAGCGCGGCCCAGCAGCCCGGCCCGCACCAGCAGCAGGTAGATCTGGCAGCCGAGGCAGTAGCCGAACACCGAGTTGAGGAATGCGGCCACGAACGCCAGACTCGCCGCGACGACCAGCGCCGCTGGCACCCCAGCCACCGACAAAATCACGCCGAGCAGGGTGATGGCAAACCCCACGCCCTGGGCAAAGGTCGGCGGTAGGGGGTCTTCGAGGTCGGTTGGCGCGGCCAGACGAGGGCGAATGACCGCCTGAAAAAGCCTGCCGTAGGGATGGTGTTGCACCCCGCGGAATGCGCCCCAGGCAAATAGCAGGGTGATCGCGAGGAACAGCACGAATCCGGGGGCGGTCGTGCGAGCGGCAACGCTGTTGCCCACCGGCGCCAGCAGGGTGAGGGCAATCACGATGAGCAGAAGCAGGGCCGTAATGCCGGCGCCGAACCGCGGACTACGCGGATCGATGCCCTGCTGGCCGGGCTTCACGGGCAGCGTCGGTGCGGGTGCGGGTGCGGGGGTGGTGGAGGTCACGAGGCAGTTACCAGGATTCTGTCGAGTTCGGCGCGCAGCGAGTCGATTCGAGGCGCGCCACCAATTCGGACGCGAACGACACCGCGACGGTCGAGAAGGAGCGTGGTCGGCGTTTGCATGATGTGAAATCGCGCGGCGAGATCGGGGCGGTGGGTGATGTCGAGGTCCACATGGGCGACCGATTCCCGCTCGTTGGCCAGGCCATCGAGCACGGCGTGGGTCGCTTTGCAGGGCGCACACACCTCGGTGGAAAACTGCAGCAGTGTCGCGCGGGCGCCGAAGCGGTGAGTGCCCGGTAAATCTTTCGCACGCACCGGGCTGTGCCCGTCTTGCCGATGGATGCGGCCCTGCTGGGATTTCCACGCGAACCCGAGCCCGGTGGCGACCGCGATGAGACCCACGATCACGAGCAGAATAAGCACCGGGTTCATGTCGTCACCATAATCCTCCAACACCCCGCACACGCCAGTGTTGCTCACTGTTACAGCGGTAGCATCGACGCGATGAGTGCGCCCCTGAAAACACCGTATGAAGATCTCCTGCGCGACACCCTCGCGAACGGCGTGCACAAGACCGACCGCACCGGAACGGGTACGCGCAGCGTCTTTGGCCGCCAGTTGCGCTTCGACCTCGCCGAGGGTTTCCCGCTGATCACCACCAAACGCGTCCACGTCAAGTCGATCGCCTACGAACTGCTCTGGTTTCTGCGCGGAGAGAGCAACGTCGGCTGGCTCCGCGACAACGGGGTGACGATCTGGGACGAATGGGCGGATGCCGCGGGCGAGCTCGGCCCCGTCTACGGGGTGCAGTGGCGCTCCTGGCCGACCGCGGGAGGCGACACGATCGACCAGATCACGGATGTCATCCAGGCCATCCAAGCCACCCCAGACTCGCGCAGACTGATCGTGTCCGCCTGGAACCCCGCGGACATCCCGAGCATGGCTCTGGCACCCTGCCACGCTCTATTCCAGTTTTACGTCGCCAACGGCAAGCTCTCCTGCCAGCTCTACCAGCGCAGTGCCGACCTGTTCCTCGGCGTCCCGTTCAATATCGCCAGCTACGCGCTACTGACCCACATGGTGGCCGCCCAGACGGGCCTTGCCGTCGGCGAATTTGTCTGGACGGGGGGCGACTGCCACATCTACGACAACCACATCGAACAGGTGACGGAGCAGCTCAGTCGAGAGCCATACCCGTCGCCCACTCTGACGCTCGCCGCGCGCGACAACATCTTTGACTACGAGTTCGGTGACCTCACCGTGCACGACTACCGGCATCATCCCGCGATCCGCGGCGCCGTCGCTGTATGACGAGGCTGTCGCTGATCTGGGCGCAGGCCAGAAACGGAGTCATCGGCAACGACGGCACGCTGCCGTGGCACCTGCCCGAAGACCTCGCGCACTTCAAGAGCCGCACCCTCGGCCACCCGGTGATCATGGGTCGGCACACCTGGAATTCCCTCGATGCTCGCGTGCGCCCGCTGCCGGGGCGGCGCAACATCGTCGTCACCCACAATGCCGGCTGGGCGGCACCCGGCGCAGAAATCGCGCACTCCGTCGACGAGGCCCTCGCGCTGGTCGCCGACGAGCCCACCGTTTCGGTGATCGGCGGGGCGCAGGTATACGCAGCCTTCCTGCCCATGGCCGACCGCCTCGAAGTGACCGAAATCGACCGGGATTACCCGGGCGATACTGTCGCCCCGACGGTCCCGATGCACTTCAGGATCGCCTCGACCGACCCCGACGAGGCCTGGCACACCTCGCGCACAGCCCTGCGGTACCGGTTCCTGAGCTACGAGCGCGCCTGAGCGCCGAGCGGCCTGAGCGGGAACGCGCCCTGAACACGGCCGTTGGCGGCCAAGCGATACCCTGTTACTCGTGTCTACCCTTTCCAACCCCTTCGGCCAGGTGCTTGTCGCCCTCGTCACGCCGTTCAACAACGACGGCGAAGTGAACTGGGCAGACGTGGAAAAGCACATCGACGATGTGATTACCGCCGGCGCCGATGGCATCGTCGTGACGGGGACGACGGGGGAGACATCCACCCTCACCGACCCCGAGAAGATCAAGCTTGTCGAGGTCGCGAAGAAGGTCGCGGGCGACAGGGCAAAGGTGCTCACGGGCGGCGGATCGAACGAGACGGCGCACGCGATTGAGCTCGCCAAGAAGAGCGAGAAGGCCGGCGCCGACGGCAACATGATTGTCACGCCGTACTACAACAGACCGACCCAGGCCGGCATCCTGACCCACTTCCGGATGATCGCGGACGCGACAGATCTGCCGGTCATCCTCTACGACATCCCGGGTCGCACGGGTGTTGCCATCAACTACGAGACGATTTTGCGTGCGTCAAAGCACCCCAACATCATCGCCATCAAAGATGCCAAGGGCGACCTGGCCGAGGTCAGCCGGGTGCTCAATCAGACCGATCTGTACTACTTCTGCGGCGACGACGCCCTTGTGCTGCCCAGCCTCTCAATCGGCGCGACCGGCCTCATCGGTGTCACCGCGAACATTGCGGCCACGCCATACCGCCACATGGTGGATGCGGTGAACGCGGGCGACCTCACCGCAGCAACGGCCGCGCACAAGGCGCTAGAGCCACTCGTGCGCGCCACTATGACGCACGTGCCAGGCACGGT
>JANXTJ010000056.1 GCA_025352485.1 Salinibacterium sp. | reverse complement strand
CTCATCGACTTCGGCGACGGCGCAGTGATCGCGGATGGTGATTCCGCAGCAACCGTCACGCGCTTCGCTAGCGGCGACGGCATCCAACACATGATCGAGCGCCTGCACGGCAACGATGACGCTAAACGCGACGCCGAAGCGCTCGCGCGGGGGAGTTTCCCCTTCGCGTCGGTGCAACTCATCGGTGTCGCCAATGACCGGGTGCGCGACCGCGTGCGGCAACTGCTCACCGATAGCGTCTCCGCTGGCCCGGCCCCGAAGGTGGCGGTCTACCCCCCCTGGTTCCAGCCGACCTAGGTTCAGTGAAGCTGGGTGGAGAAACTGCGTTGATCAACGGCGCTGGAGGAACGATGTTCGGCTATCTCGGTCACGCGTGTGCTGTCGTGATTTTATGCGTGTGGCACGCCTTATCACCGCAATCATGGCGCCGATTACCGCAGCCCGCTGCCACCGCAACCGTGCACGCGCCTGGCGTCAATGCCGATCGCATTCTGCTCGTCGGCTCCGGCGGAACCGTCGGCTATGGCGTTCTTTCACACGACCTGGGAATTGCGGGGCACTTGGCCCGGCGTGTTTCTGAACTCACCGGGCGCGGTACCGATGTGGATGTCATCGGCGCGCAGGGAATGGGACCGGCGGGCGCACAGACGGTCATCTCCGGTGCTCGGCTCTCCCGTTACGACGTCGTCGTGCTCAACATTGGAGGTTTTGAGGCGCTGCAGCTTACTCCGAGATCGAGGTGGCGCCGCAAGCTCGCGGCGCTTCTGGATTCGATCATTGCGGCGGCGCCGGACAGCCTCTCGATCGTCACGGTCGGCCTCGCGGCTCTTCCCACACTGGTTCCCATCCCGGCGAGGTTTGAACCGTTCGTCGTGTCTTCGACCGACGGGATCAACGACGAGTCGATTGCTCTTGCCGCAGCCCGACCGCAAGTCACGTTCCTGCCCTTTGCGCCTCGAAGAGGGGATTTCCTCGCCACCGCGGGAAGTGACCTTTACGCGCAGTGGGCGGCTCTGATGGCTCCCACCGTCGCGATGATTCTCGACACCCATGCGGTGCACTCGGCCGACCCGGCGTACTCGGCACTGCACTCGGGCGACCCGCTGGACTCGGCGGATCCGCTGCACCGGGCTGACCCGCTGAACTGGACTGATCCGGAAGACGAGCAGTCCAGGTTGCGAGCACTTCGCGAGCTGGGTCGGGCCAACCGCGGTCCCGACCAGCGCATCGATAGGGTGGTCGCTAACGCACGCGACCTCTTCGGCGTGACAGGGGCATCCCTCAATTTCGTGGAAAGTGAACACCTGTGGGTGGGCGCGGCGTCCGGGATACGGCGCGACAATGTCCCACGCCACGAATCGGCCTGCGATGTCACGATTCGAAGCTCGCACGTGTACGTCATCGAAGACACTGCGGCAGACGACCGGTACGCCGCCATGTCGAAGCTCGTCGATCCCGTTCGCTTTTACGCGGGCTACCCGCTGCAGGCGCCGGATGGGCACCGAGTCGGCACTCTGTGCATCGTCGACCGTGAACCGCGGGTCTTCAGCGGGGCGGATATCTCGTTGCTGCGAGATCTTGCGCTTCAAGTTCAGGCCCTGCTCTGGGCAAACCTTGAGGCCGGATTCGGTACCGGCACCCCGTAGCCTGGCTTTCTTTTCATTATTCAGGACAGCGTGGGGCTGGAGCGGCTGTTGCAACTCGACGTGATCACAACTGTCACTCGAGAGGATTTCTGCACCATATTGTCCTGAATGATGAAAGGTCGACGGACCCATCCAGTTCCGGGTTGGCTACGAACCAGTGCGGATAGAAAGGACTAATCATGAGCAGAACACCGCGACGCCGGCACGCAACACTGGTCCCTCGCCATGGCTTCTGGCTGTTCCGCTTCATCCCGCACCCGGAGCACCGCCGCGCGACATTTGTGAAACCTCGCTAGCACGGCCGCCGCAAATCACGAAGCGGTCGCCGCGAAGAATCGACTTGGAGGAATTCGCTGCCTCAACACGCGTGCTGACGGACTAGAGCGACTGACAGGGGCCGCACGCACCGGTCAGCTAGAACAGCGTCTCAGCCGCCCCCGAGGCTTCTGCGGCCCTCGTGACCGCGCGAGCGCCGCCCGGGTAGCCAGGGCCGGCATCGGGTTGAGCGCCGCGGGCGTAGGCTTCCGCGGCACCGCGTGCGCGGGCATCCGCCGCCTCATTGAGTTCGTGGCCGACGTGGCCCTTCACCCACGTGAAGCGGTAGCGACGTCCGACTAACTCTGCATCGATTTCCTTGAGCAACTCGAGGTTCATGACCGGTTTGCCGTCGCCCTTGCGCCACCCCTTGGCCTTCCAGCCGGGCATCCACTTGGTCACCGAATTGATCACATACTGGCTATCGCACATGATGTGCAGGTCGTCGTCGATGTGTGCCGTGGCACGAAACAACTCGAGCACGGCTTTGAGTTCGCCCTGGTTATTCGTGGCATGTTGCCAACCACCGGATGCCCAAATGTCGTCATCCACATACCAAGCCCAGCCGGCAGGGCCGGGATTGCCGAGGGCGGAACCGTCTGCTGCTGCGGTGATAGTCATCCCGACAAGCGTACGGGCGATGACAGCGCCTACATCGCCTCCGTGCCGATGGTGAGCGGGCCGACGAGCTCCCGCAATTGGCGGCGGGTGAGCGCGGCAGGCACGGCGGGCGCCCGCGGCTGAGCCGGCGGCGGCAGGTACGGCTGAGCCGGAGCCGGTGCGGCCTCAGCGGGGCGAGGCGAGGCGGGGCGCGCGGGAGTACCGGCGGGCTCGAGCGGCCACTCCGTGCGCTGCGCGGGTGTCGACTCGGCCGGTGGTTCAACTATTCGCTCGAAGGGCGGCACGGCCGACAGCCCACGGAAGGTCGCCTGCTCTGGCGTGCGCGAGTCGGCCCATCCCGCACCGGCCGAGGGCGCCTCTGTCGCGAACAGCTGTGCGGCGAACGGCGGTGTAGCTGCTGAATTTTCCGTGGCGGGTCGCAGGGGGACGGCACCCGCGGCGGTGGCGGGTTGCCAATTATTCAGGTCATCGTGAGCGTGAGTGGCCTGAGCCGGGTCGACGGGGTGGGAAAACGAGTCGGGCATCGTCGGGGAAGCGATACGAGCAGCAGCAATCGGGATGTCGAACACCGCCGCCGCGTAGGCGGGTTCGGCAACCGACGGCACCGGTTCGTCCGCCCGGGGCGTCCAGCGTTGAATATCGTCGGCCAGCTCGGCCGTCGACCAGTCCTGCTCGATCGACGCAACACCGGGTTCATTGCGCTGCTCGGATTGCGGCGGCGGCCAAGCACGAAGTTGTTCGGGGGTGGCGTGGCCGTAGCTCTCAGTGGGGCGGGCGAGTGCATGCAGGATCGGCTGCGGCTGAGGTGTCGGTTCGACTATCTCAGCGGGTGGGGCCACTTCAACTTCTGCTTCTATCGGGCGTACGTCAAAGCCCCATGCCCTGCCGTCCCACCAGCGCAACTGATTGGGCACGTTCAAGTCGGGGTACCAGGCTGCTGGTACGTTGTGCTGCTCTGCGATAGACATTCGTCCCCCACCACTTACGCTCACCTGACTGTAAGCAATCCGTCGCACGGCCAGTTATCCCCAATACGGGGCACCCGTTAGCGGGTCAGCAGCGATGCACGCTCCGGATGCTTCTCAAACCACTCTGCGACGTACCAGCACATCGGCAGCACCTTCAAGTCTGTGGTTGCTTCCACGTCGTCCATGGCAAAATCCACGACCTGCCCCGCATACCCATGCCCGCGTTGGGCGGGTTGCGTGTAGGTATGGTTGAACGAGATCGAATGCCCGTTCACGGTGTAGTCGGCGAGGGCGACCAGCTGCCCGTCGTTGTGCATCGTGTACCGACTGGCGGCGGGCTCGTGAGCGAATGTCGTGGCCATGTAAGCAGCCTACGTCGGGATTCGGGCGCCGCGCGTGGCGGTCATGATCGACGACGGTCGGTGCGCTGAGCGGCAAGTAGGCTCAATCCGATGCAACGTCTTCTGGGTTCCGCGGCTCTTCTCGCGATCGCCGTCGCGGTGGTGCTGCCCGCTGCAATTTTGCTGCCCGCCGTGTCGGCAAGCGCAAATACCAGCGATTTCAGCTTCGATTCGTTCGCCGGCGATTACACCGTGAGTCGCCTCGCCGACGGCACATCCCACCTCGACGTGGTCGAGACGCTGGTGGCCCGTTTTCCGGATTTCGATCAAAACCACGGCATCATCAGGGCAATTCCTAACGACTACAACGGCGTCGACCTCGGCACCGTGGTGAAGTCGGTGACCGACCAGAACGGCCAGGCCGTTCGATTTCAGGAGCGCAGACAGGGCGGCTTCGTCGATCTGACGATCGGTGGCGACGCGTTCGTGCACGGCGCCGCCAGCTATGTGATCAGCTACTCCCAGACCAACGTCGTGCGCTCATTCGCCGACACGAAATCCGACGAACTCTATTGGAACATCAATGGAACGGGATGGTCCCAACCCTTCGGCCTCGTCTCCGCCATGGTGCACGTTGACCCGGCACTCGTTCCCTCCCTGAGCGGAAATGCGGCATGTTACGTGGGCGTTCAGGGCGCCACCACCGCCTGCCCGATCGCTACGCCGACCCCGGCCACCGGCGCCCAGCACGCTGACTATGCTGCTTCGGCACAGCATCTCACCGCCGGTCAGACGCTTACCGTGTCGATCGGTTTCGCTCCGGGCACCTTCGTCACCCCGCAGCAGGCGCCGGTTCCGGTGCCGGTGCCGGTGGGCGTGGATCTGTTGTCGGGGGCGGTGGGACTTCTGAGCCTCGCGCTGCTCGCCCTCGCGATTGCGGCCAGGGTGCGTTCCGGGCGCGGGGCGCCGAAGGCGGGCTTCATCATCCCGCAATATAGCGAGCCCGACGGCATCACCATCGTGCAATCGGCGAACCTCATGGCGCGCCCGGCGACCGCGATCCCCGCCGCAATCGTGCGGCTCGCGGTGCGCAAAAACCTACGGATTTTGGACTACGAGACCGCAGCGGGGGCCAAGCCCTATTCGCTGCAGTACCTCGGAAAAACCGGCACGAACGTCGAAGATCAGGCGCTTCTCGACATCATTTTCGGCGCGCAGCCCGCCGGCGGCGAGACGGTCGCGTTTGGCCCATCAAACCAGACCGTGATGCGCGGGCTTGAGGCGTTGTCAACCGCAGCCGCAGCCTCTCTGCAGCCCGCAGGTTTCTTGAGCAGGCCACAGGGACGTGGCACCGGGGCCCTGCTGGTTAGCGCCCAACTCATCGTGGGATTTTTCGCGGTCGTGATCTTCGCCGTGAGCGCGAGCCGGTACTACTCGATCAGCGCCTTCCTGCTGCCGGCCATGGTGGTGGGCGCGCTCGCTTTCATCGGCACGATCATTGCGGCAGCCCGTCCGCTGCGGCCGACCGAGCGTGGCGCGCAGGCGAGAGAGTTTCTCCTCGGAATGCAGATGTACCTCACGCTGGCCGAGAAAGACCGCCTGCGCGCGCTGCAGAGCCCGAGCGGCGCCGACCGTGTCGACGTCGGTGATAACCGTCAGATGATCAAGCTCTACGAAAAGTTGCTTCCGTGGGCGGTGCTGTGGGGGGTCGAAGACCAGTGGATGAAGGAGCTCGCCGTGCGAGTCGAGTCGCTCCCCGAACAACCCGACTGGTTCATCGGCGCCAATGGATTCAACGCGCTGCTGTTCGCCGGAGCGATCCAGGGTTTCTCGACAGCCATGGTTGCGCCGGTCGCCGAGTCGAGCTGGGGCGGCAACGGCAACGGTGGTTCGTTTAGCGGCGGCTCGTTCGGTGGCGGGTTTTCCGGCGGCGGCGGAGGCGGCGGCGGCGGCGGCGGCTTTTAGGCCGGCAGCGCATCCTCGATCAGGGCAACGATAGCCGGGTCATCCGGCGCCGTTGTCGGGCGGAAGCGGTGCACAGCGCCGTCTGGGGTGACCACAAATTTCTCGAAGTTCCAGCTCACCTTGCCCGCCTTTCCTGCGGCATCGGGAGTCTGGGTGAGTTGTGCGTAGAGCGGGTGCGCGTTTTTGCCGTTCACCTTTACCGTGTCAAACATCGGAAACGTCACGCCCCAGGTCGTCGAGCAGTACTCCTTGATGTCGTCGGTATTTTTCAGCTCCTGCAAGAACTGATTGCTGGGGAAGCCGAGCACCGTGAAGCCGCGGTCTGCGTAGGTCTTCTGCAGCTCCTCGAGTTTCGCGTATTGCGGGGCGAGACCGCAGCGCGAGGCCACGTTCACAATCAAGATCACCTTGCCCTCGTATTCGGCGAGCGTGGTGACCGCGCCATCGATCGTGGTGAGCGGGATGTCGGTGATAGTTGTCATATCTACAACATACGTCCGGGACACCGCAGATCGGTGGGAATGCTTGCTCCAGAGCGGGAGTACCGTGATGATCGAAAGACCAGTGGATCGAAGGAGATCGCATGTACACGAGCCCGTTCCCCGACGAAGTCATTCCCGCCGTCAGCGTCTACGAGTTTCTCTTCGGTGACATAACCGAGGACGAACTGGGTCGTGTCGCCCTCGTCGATGGCGCCTCGAGTGCCCCGACCAGCTACCGGCAACTCGTCGGTCAAATCAACGGTATCGCCGGCGCTCTGGCGGCGCGGGGCGTCAAAGTCGGCGACGTGGTCGGGCTGCTCTGCCCGAACCTGCCGATTTTTGCCTCGGTGTTTCACGGCATTTTGCGATCGGGAGCCACCGCGACCACGATTAACGCCCTGTATACGCCGGACGAGATCACGACTCAATTGCGCGACTCCGGGGCAACATTCCTCGTGACAATTTCGCCGATGTTGTCCCAGGCTGCTGCGGCGGCTACGGCCGTCGGAATCGACAATGAACACCTCATCGTGATTGACGGCGCCGAAGGTCACCCGTCGCTTGCCGACCTGCTGGCGCAACAGGCTCCCGCACCCGAGGTGCATTTCGACCCCGCAAGCCATGTGGCGGTGCTGCCCTATTCCTCGGGTACGACCGGTACGGCCAAGGGCGTCAAGCTGAGCCACACCAATCTCGTGGCCAACGTCATCCAGTGCAAGCCGGTGCTCGATGTCGAGAAAGATGACACGGTGCTCGCGCTGCTGCCGTTCTTCCACATCTACGGCATGACGGTGTTGCTGAACATCGCATTGCGCAACCGCGCCCGTCTGGTCACGATGCCCAAGTTTGACCTCGCCGAATTTTTGAGAATCATCCAGGACGAGAAGTGCAGCTATCTGTTCATCGCGCCGCCCATCGCGGTGGCCCTGGCCAAGCATCCGCTCATCGACAGCTACGACCTATCGTCGGTGCGAGCGATCCTGTCGGGCGCGGCGCCGTTCGACACCGCGTTGGCGGCAGCGGTCGCTCAGCGGCTCAATACCCGGGTGAAGCAGGGCTACGGGATGACCGAGATGAGCCCCGTCTCGCACGTCATCCCGCCGGATCGCCCCGACATCCCGCTCGGCTCCATCGGGGTTCCGATCGCCAACATCCAGTGCAAGCTCATCGACGTGGAGACCGGCGCAGAGATCACGACCAC
>JANXTJ010000048.1 GCA_025352485.1 Salinibacterium sp. | reverse complement strand
GGTGCGGGCAATGGCTGCGATGTCGGTGAAGTCGCGCCAGCGGGTGTTCTGCTCGCCCCGTTCAATTGCGGTGACGATCTTCTCGGCAAGCACCATGTGGTCGGGATAGCCCCGCAGTCGAAGATTTCCGCCGAGCAATAGCGGGAGCACGGCTTCGGTTGGGGCTGGCCAGATTGGGTCGCCGAAGTTCACGTCAACGTGCAGAGCGACCCGCGCTGTCGCGAGTTGCGCGGTGATCTTGACGCGGACACCGTTGTAATTGGCTTCCTCCCGGATTGACTCCCCCACGGCGGATTCAGGATCAAATTCCAATCCATCGTTGAGGTGTACCTCGATGATGCTGCGCACCCGTTGCTCGACATCAGCGATGTCGTTCTTGAATCCAGTCGCGGCGAAGTCGATGTCGCGAGTCGGTCGGCGTGCAGCGAATGCCGCCATAAGCACGCCACCTTTGAGTACGAATTCTCCGGCATACTCAGAAACGGTCAACCGGGCGAGAAAACCTTCGAGCGCGTACAAGGTGATGTACTCGGCAGGGTCGCGTCCGTCACGGCGAGCGAGGTTGCGCAGATCGTTATATGCCTGCCCAGCAGGAGTGTCTCGTGTCGGAGTTGGCGGAGTCATAGGAGCGCCTCGAGCGCCTGGCGGATCCGCGGCTGTGCCTTAGGGAACGATGATGCAATCTTCAGCAGGGTTGCCGGCGAGTTCCCTCGGCGGCGCAACCACCGTCGGAGTGCTTCGTAGGCGACGTCGCTGCCTTCCTGGTGCATGAGCCGGAAGCAGTCCACGATCGTTCTCTCGGCGGAGTAGGCGGCAAGCGTGAATCCGTTTCCGGCATCGATGTGGTCGCGTCCGATGTGGAAGGTTGTCGGGTCGAAACTGTGCCATGCAATGTGGGTGAGTCCAACGGGATGATGGGTGCCGCGCGGGAGAGCGATGTCGGACTCGAACGGGATGGCGTCGCTCAGGTCATGGTGCACGAGCGCGCTCGTCAGACACAACGTCGCTTCTTCACGCACAGCTGTCGCTGCGGCGAGCGAAGCGAAGGCAGGCTCGATCTGGTCAGGACGCAGATACACGCCGCGGCCTACTCGTTCGATCTCACCCTTCGCGAGAAGGTCGTAGACCTGGTCCTTCCGCAGACCTGCGGTGCGAGCGTCGCCGAGCGTGAACACGGGTGCGAGATCTGCTACCAACACGTTCACTTCCCAACTCTGTACACATGAAGCCTATCTGTAACGGTTTAGGAAGGCAACGACGAGGCTCAAAGGATGAAAAGTTCCCTTGCCACCATCCCTCCACTCGGAGTCCGCATCCACACTGTCGCCGGGAGCGCCAACGCGGCTACCCCCGACCAGACCGGGCCCAAGCACACGCACACGCTCGCTCAGGTGCAGGCCTCATCGGCGATCCGCACCGACAAGCTCGTGGCACACCTTGGAGCAGTCCAAGTGAAAGTGAATGCGAACACCACGCTGACCGCAGACCAGAAGTCGACCGTTGTGGCCGCCCTGACGGCCGACGTGCAGGCAGTTCAGGCCGGCGCAGCCAAGATCGCCGCAGACACCACAGTCAAGGACGCCGCGAAGGACACGCGAAACCCTCCGCGCAGCGCGCGCCATCGAGTGCGAACAAGCCAAGGCCGTACGCGCGGACGTAAAGGCCGACCACGCAGCTGCAACCACAACCACAAATTAGCCCAACCGCACTGCCCCCGGCTCCGAGTGATTCGGATTCGGGTGCTCGCTTTGTGCTATCGAGGCCCCGGTCAGAGAATCATTCTTGCCGGGGCTTCGTTGTCTCAGCCCTGATTCTCAGCGTGATCAGCAGTGCAGTGGGGGCCTCGCTCATCATGGTGACCGACGGCTGCGGCGCCACGAACTGCAATGGGCTCCAGATGGCAACGGGCATAGGGCTCGCGGCGATCGGCCCGTTGTTGGTATTTGCAATTGGTCTGATTGAGAAAACGGGGAGTTGGGTTACCAGCCATTGCGTTGGGTAAAGCATTTCCGAGCGAATCTCTACGGACCCCAGACCGTGAGTCAACGTGAAGGTGACCACGATTCTCGCTGTGGTTGGGCGACTGATTATTGTGCCGCATGGCAGATGTACCGCTCACTCGAAGGCTCCAGACGCCGGGTCAATCTAACCGACAAGCAGTCCCCGCGCGCCTAGCATTGCCTCATGGCCAACGAAGAGATCCACCCCGAAAGCGTCGCAGCTCAAGCCCTCGGCTGGCTCGACGAGCAGACGCGGGCGATCAACCCGCCCATCCACATGTCGAGCACGTTTCTGCGCGACGCCGACAATCAGTACCGCTCCGGCCGGGTCTACATGCGCGACCAGAATCCCGCATTTGACCAGGCCGAAGCCGTCATCACCGAGCTCGAGGGCGGGCATCAGACCCTGCTCTTCGCCAGCGGGATGGCGGCAGCGACGGCGGTGTTCCAGGGCCTGCGCCCCGGCGACCATGTGCTGGCCCCGAACGTCATGTACTGGAGCCTGCGCAACTGGCTCACCGGATTCGCCACCGCGTGGGGTCTCGACGTTGAGCTGATCGAGATGACCGACCCAGCCGTGGTGCAGGCGGCGCTGCGCCCCGGGGTTACGAAACTGGTGTGGGTGGAGACACCGGCCAATCCGCTGTGGACGATCACCGACATTGTCGCGACCGCCGAACTCGTGCACGCCGCTGGCGCACTACTCGCCGTGGACTCGACCGCGGCCAGCCCGGTTCTGACCAAACCCCTCGCTTTCGGGGCCGACCTAGTGATGCACTCTGCGACCAAATATCTCAACGGCCACTCCGATCTCACCGCGGGCACTCTCACGACTCGCGTTGACAATGAGCACTGGCAGCGCGTGCGCGCAGTGCGCGCACAGGGCGGCGCAACCCTGGGATCCGTGGAATCGTGGTTGCTCCTGCGCGGGATGCGCACACTGTTCCTGCGGGTGCGAACCGCGAGTGCCTCTGCTCTGCACATTGCCGAGCACTTCGACGGGCATCCCGGTATCGCCGAGGTTTTCTACCCCGGCCTGCCGACCAGTCACGGCCATCTGGTCGCTCAGCGCCAAATGTCCGGCGGCTTTGGGGGGATGCTGTCGATCCGGCTACGCGACGGTGTGGATGCCGCGATCGCGGTGGCGGCATCCACTCGGCTATGGAAGCGCGCAACATCCCTCGGCGGGGTGGAAAGCCTGATCGAGCACCGGGGAAGCATCGAGGGGCCGGGCTCGCCGGTTCCGCTCGACCTCTTGCGGTTATCGGTGGGCATCGAGCACGTGGATGACCTGATCGCCGACCTGGAACGGGCGCTCGCCGAGATCTGACGCCTGCGCCACCTCGCTGCAGTGCGACGCCCCTACAGCCCCTGCTGACGGAGCAGTTCGGGAATGCGTTCCCGGAAGGGGAAGAATCCGCGCGCGGCATGTGGCCAAGCGAGGATGTCCCACTGGCGACGAATCGGTGTGAGGGTGATCTGTTCCGACGCGAGAGCGGCGGCGAGCGTCACCAAGCGCTCCTGCACGGGGCCAACCGGTGCGTACGGGGTTATCACGGCGTCGAGCCGCTCGGATTCTGCCCACTGCAGAACCGTGGAATGAAGGGCGTCGGGCAGCGCCAGCCCCGACCGGCCATCGCCATCCAATGCCCGCGCTCCGCCGTCATCGACAGCGGATGCCGTGAATCGAAGTACAGCATCCGAGGCGCCGGATGGCGAGCGCTCGTCGGCGTCGGCGTGTGCGGCGATCGCGACGATCCGGGCGCTCGACTGCAACCACGGATTCTCGCCGCGCAGGGTAGCCGCATCCAGATCCTCTTCGTGCAGCAGCAACCCCACTCGAGCACCTATCGGCGGCGACTCATCGGGGGCAATCGCTGCCCGCGACGGCAGGGGCTCCTC
>JANXTJ010000027.1 GCA_025352485.1 Salinibacterium sp. | reverse complement strand
ACCGTCGACTGATCGGTGTCGATGAACCCTGGCGCCGCCACGCCCACCGCGACGACGTCATGCGTCGCCGCCAGCCGTTCGACCATCGCAACGACCGCATCGACGATCGCTTGAGAGTCACCGGCTGGCGTGGCAACCCGTTCCTCGGCCAGCATCACGCCGTCTACCGAGACCACCGCACCGGCGATCTTGGTTCCCCCGATGTCAATTCCAATGGCATGCACGATGGATGAGCTTACAAGCGCCCACGTTCGTTGTGGCGCCGAAATCGCGCACCTTTCGGCCGCTGCGGGGGCTCCGAATGCCCGGTAGACCCGCGAGCGCGCACCGTAGAATGGTGGCACCATCCCACCAGGTGCCAAAGGAGATACCGTGAAACAGTTCGATGTACCGGCAATTGTCCCGGCCGCTCCCGACCAAAACGTCACCGATCTGCTCATCGACAGGGTCAAAGCCACCCCTGATCGGGCCCTGTTTGCGATTCCCACCGACGCGGGCGGCTGGCGCGATGTCACGGCGGCCGAGTTCCTGGCTCAGGTGGTCGCCCTCTCGAAGGGCCTCGTCGCGGCGGGGGTAGAGCCCGGCGACAAAATCGGGCTGATGTGCAAGACCCGCTACGAGTGGACGCTCATCGACTTCGCCACCTGGTTTGCCGGCGCAGTTCTGGTGCCCATCTATGAGACGTCGGCGCCGTCCCAGATCCTCTGGGAGCTCGCCGACTCCGGCGCGACATCGATCATCACCGAAACCGCGGAATACTTCGCGCGATTCGATGAAATCGCCGCAGATGTTCCCGCGGTCAACCGCGCCTGGAAGATCAATCTGGGCGATCTCGAGAAGCTCGTCGCCGGCGGCACCGCCGTCACGGATGAAGAAATCGAGCGACGCCGCACCATCGCCACCGGTGCAGACCTCGCGACTCTGATCTACACCTCGGGCACGACGGGCAGGCCGAAGGGCTGCATCCTCACCCATTCCAACTTCGTGGAACTCACGCGCAATTCGAAGGTTGCCATTTCCGAGGTCGTCAACGAGGAATCGAGCACACTGCTCTTCATCACCATGGCGCATATATTTGCGCGTTTTATTGCGGTGCTCTCCGTGCACGGCGGGGTCAAGGTTGGCCACCAGCCCGACACCAAGCTGCTGCTGCCGTCGATGGCATCATTTCGCCCCACCTTCCTGCTTGCCGTGCCACGGGTCTTCGAGAAGGTGTACAACTCCTCGGAGCAGAAAGCGGAATCGTCTGGCAAGGGCAACATCTTCCGTAAGGCCGCGGCCGTAGCGATCGCACACTCGAAGGCCGTCGATGCCGGCAAAGTGCCGCTCGGGCTCGCGCTGCAGTTCGCGCTGTGCGACCGGCTCGTGCTCTCCAAGATTCGCGCGGCGCTCGGCGGTCGCGTGAAGTATGCCGTCTCCGGTTCGGCACCACTCGGGTTGCGACTCGGTCACTTCTACCGCAGCCTCGGCCTCACCATCCTCGAGGGATACGGGCTCACCGAGACCACGGCGCCGATTTCGGTGAACCTGCCGTCGAATTTCAAGATCGGCAAGGTCGGCCCGCCGCTACCCGGCATGTCTGTGCGGATTGCCGAGGATGGTGAGATTCAGGCGAAGGGCATCGACGTCTTCTCCGGCTATTGGAATAACCCAGAGGCCACCGCAGACACCTTCGACGGGGAATGGTTCAAGACCGGCGACATCGGCACCATCGACGATGACGGCTACCTCGAGATCACCGGTCGCAAGAAAGAAATCATCGTCACGGCAGGCGGCAAGAATGTTGTTCCCGCGGCCCTCGAAGACCCGATCAGGGCGAACCCCATCATCGGGCAGGTAGTCGTCTGCGGCGATCAAAAGCCATTTATCGCCGCCCTCGTCACCCTCGACGAGGACATGCTGCCGACCTGGCTCAAGAACAACGGGCTGAACCCAAACATGTCCGTCGACGACGCCGCGAAAAATCCGAAAGTTATCGCCGAGGTGCAGAAGGCCGTCGATGCCGCCAACTCGAAGGTGTCTCGGGCCGAATCGATTCGCAAATTCCAGATTCTCGACGCCGATCTCACCGAGGCCAACGGATACCTCACCCCCAAGCTCTCCATTAAGCGCGCGGTCATCATGAAGGACTTCGCCGACGTGGTCGAGGGCATGTATGCGGGCGCGCAAAACACCGAAGGGGTGACGATCGACAAGTAACGGCCGCACCGCCGGGCTGCTAATACCAGGGGGCCAGCCAGATCAGGCGCATGGCCTCGCGTTTGACCTCGGAGGACAGGCCCTCAATGTAGAGATGGCCGTCGAGGTGGTCAACCTCGTGCTGTAACGCCTGGGCCATCAGCCCCGTTCCGCCGAGTTCGACGGGGTCGCCCGCCAAGTCGACGCCGACGACGCTGGCGCTGGGATAGCGGAGCCGGGGGAAGTAGAACCCGGGCACGGAGAGGCATCCCTCGTCAACCAACTCGGGCTCACCCGAGAGCTGCGCAATGACCGGGTTGATGATGTAACCGACCTCGTCGTCGACGTTGTAGCTGAACGCGCGCATTCCTACGCCGATCTGGTTGGCGGCAAGCCCCGCGCGGCCCGGCAGTTGCACCGTCTCGAGCAGGTCGGCGACGAGAGCGATTGCACGCGGATCTCCCAGCCGAATCGGATCGCACACCGTGCGAAGCACGGGGTCGCCGAAGAGGCGAATTTGTCGTTCTGCCATCCGGGGTTAGGCGTCTTGTCCGGCAGACAGCCCGTCGGCGACCAGCGCGGCGAGGTCGCGCGCGGCGTCACGGGTGAACGGCTTGAGGCCGTGGTAGTGAATGACCGAACCGGTCGCGAGCATCGGGTCGTAGGGGATGCGCACAATTTCTCGCACGCGCGGCAGGAAGTGCGCTTCGATTTCTTCGACCTTGTCGAGGTTCGTTCCGACGGTGGCGGTGTTGAGGGCCAAAATCGCGTTGCTCGCGAGTTCGGCATAGCCATTCGTCTCGAGCCAGGTCAATAACTCGGATGCCGACCGCGCCTCATCCACGCTGCCCCCGGAAACGACGACAACGGCGTCGGCTCGCTGAAGCGCGGCACGAGCGGCGGCGTGCAGAATTCCGGTACCCCCGTCGGTGACGGCGATCGAGTCGTAGCGGCTGGCGATGTCGGCAACGACGTTGAACTCATCCTCCCCGAGCGGCTGCGCCTGATCGGGCGTGCCGTCGGAGGCGAGCACGTCGAGCCCGGTCTCGTCACGGGATGCCATGCTCTCGAATTCGGCCTGGCTGGTTATCGAACCGGAGCGCGAAATCACGTCCCGCACCGTCGAGCGCGTCGTCTTGGTGACCCGCTCTGCCAGCGTGCCCCGATCCGGGTTGGTGTCGATGGCGATGACCCGATCATCTCTGACGTCGGCAAATGCCATGCCCATGAGCGCGGTCACGGTGGTGGCCCCCACGCCGCCCTTGCGAGACAGCACAGGCACGAAACGCGTGCCGCCGGTAAAGCGGGCGGCTATGCGCGCCTCGAGCGCTTTGCGCTGGCGCTCGGCATACGAATCACCGACGTTGACTAGGTGAAATGTCGACGAGTAGAGAAATCGTTGCAGGGTGCCTTCGGGGATGGGCTTGCGCAGTTTTTTGGCGTCGGGCGCCGCCGCCGAAGCAGTGGCCGTGGCCGTGATACGACGCGGCGCCGGGCGGCGCACGCAAACCTCGTCTGCCTCCGGCAGCGCCGGGATGACCGGACCGAAATCCGCGATCTCTGGCACCGTAAGCGAGTCAGCCGTGACAACCGAAATTGACATCGTGCTGGGAGCCATGGCATCCAGATACACCGGAATAATCGGTACGTCGGCGATGGCGACCGCCATTTCGTCATCGGGAGCGTCATGAACAACGACCGGCAGAGACACCGTGTAAGTAAGATCGGCGGGTTCGCCGAGCGACCTCACAAGGGTGCGACCCGGCGTTTTGCCGGCTTCGGTATCACCGGTAGTTGCAGGGTTGCCGGGCGCACCCCTGCCGTGATCTTGCCGCCTGGTAGTCAAAACTGATCCCCTCAGTGCGTTGATCTGAGTTTACCAAGAGTGAAGCTGGCATCTTGCCCGCTTGACAGGGGCCCTAGATTAGGTCGATCTCCAGAAGCAGGTCGCCCGCGTCTACCTGTTGAGTGGACCCAATAGCGAGTCGCTTGACAACCCCCGCGACGCTGGTGGTAATGCCCGCCTCCATTTTCATCGCTTCGATGGATGCCACGGCCTGCCCGGATTCGACGGTGTCGCCCACCGCCACCTGCAGTGTCACCACCCCGGAGAACGGCGCGGCAACCTGTCCGAGGCGAGCTGGGTCGGCCTTCTCGGCCACCTTGGTGTCGACGACAATCGTCTGGTCGCGCACCGAAATGGGCCGAGACTGGCCGTTCAACGTTGTCATGACTGTACGGATGCCGCGGTCGTCGGCCTTACCGATGGCCTCAAGCCCGACGTAGAGCTTGACGCCCCTGTCGATCTCGACGATGTGCTCCGCGCCGTGCACCAGCCCGTAAAGGTAGTCGACGGTGTCGAGCACCGAAAGGTCTCCGTAGGTTTCACGACCCTGCTCGAAGGTCTTGGTGGGGCCAGCGAAAAGCAGCCGGTTCAGGGTCGCTTGGCGCTGCACTCCCGCAACCTGCAGCGCGGCGGAGTCGGCCTCAGTGAGAGGCTCCACACCGATCTTGACCGTGCGGCCGCTGAGCACCTTGGTGCGAAACGGCTCGGGCCAGCCCCCGGGCAGTTCGCCCAATTCGCCCGCCATGAAGCCCACCACGGAGTCCGGGATGTCGAACTTGTCCGGGTTTTGCTCGAAGTCCGCTGGGTCGGCATCGACGGCCGCCAGCGCAAGAGCGAGATCACCGACGACCTTAGATGACGGGGTCACCTTTGGCGGGCGCCCCAGAATGCGGTTTGCCGCCGCATAGAGGTCTTCGATCTTCTCGAAGTGGTCGGCCAGCCCCAGCGCAATCGCCTGCTGGCGCAGGTTGGACAACTGCCCGCCGGGGATTTCGTGTTTGTAGACGCGACCGGTGGGGCCCGACAAGCCAGATTCGAACGGTTTGTAGACGTGTCGCACTGCCTCCCAGTACGGCTCGAGGTCGCAGACGGCCTGCAGCGAAATGCCCGTGTCGCGGTCGGTGTGTGCGAGGGCCGCGACCAGAGCGGATGCCGAGGGCTGGCTGGTCGTGCCGGCCATCGGCGCGCTGGCGACGTCGACCGCGTCGGCACCGGCGCGCGAGGCCGCGAGCAGGGTTGCGAGCTGGCCGCCTGCGGTGTCGTGAGTGTGTACGTGCACGGGGAGGTCGAATCGCGCGCGTAGGGCCGTCACCAACTGGAACGCGGCTTCCGCGCGCAGAAGCCCAGCCATGTCCTTGATGGCCAAAATGTGTGCGCCTGCCGCGACCATCTGGTCGGCCAGCCGCAGGTAGTAGTCCAGCGTGTACAGCGTCTCGGTCGGGTCGAGCAGGTCGGCGGTGTAGCAGAGGGCTACCTCCGCAACGGCCGTGCCCGTTTCCAGCACCGCATCGATGGCAGGCTTCATCTGAGACACGTCGTTCAGAGCGTCGAAGATTCGGAAGATGTCGACCCCGGTGGCCACAGCCTCTTTCACGAAGGCTTCGGTCACCTCGGTCGGGTACGGCGTGTAGCCGACGGTGTTGCGACCGCGCAGCAGCATTTGAATCGCGACATTGGGCAGCGCTTCCCGCATTGTAGCCAGCCGCTCCCAAGGATCCTCGTTGAGGAACCGCAGCGACACATCATAGGTCGCACCGCCCCAGGCCTCGATCGACAGGAGTCCGGGCGTCATCCGGGCGACATGGGGCAGCACGGCGACAAGGTCCCGCGTGCGCACCCGGGTGGCGAGCAGCGACTGGTGCGCGTCGCGGAAGGTCGTTTCGGTGACGGCGAGCGACGTCTGAGCGCGCAACGCTGAGGCAAAACCGACGGGGCCGAGCTGTAGCAGACGCTGGCGGGAGCC
>JANXTJ010000020.1 GCA_025352485.1 Salinibacterium sp. | reverse complement strand
GTCGGCGAGCGGTGGAGTCTGCTCATCATCCGCGACGCCTTGTTCGCTCGGGTGACGCGCTTCGGCGACTTCCAGCACAACCTCGGGATCGCGACCAACGTGCTCACCTCGCGGCTGGATTCGTTCCTCGCGAGCGGCATCATGGAGCGCGAAGATTCTGCCGACTACATCCTCACGTCCAAGGGCCGCGCACTCGCGGTCGCGCTCATCGCCCTCACCGAGTGGGGCAACGCCTGGGCGTCCCCCATCGAACCACCGATCCTGTACCGACACGCCGCCTGCGGTGACGGCGCGGTGCACGCGGTCGCGACTTGTGTGACGTGCGGCGTTGTGCCGGCGGAGGAGGTCGCCGTCCGCATCGGTCCCGGCATGCCGGCCGACTACCTCGCCGGGCGACGCGGAGGAACCCGCGCGCGTTGATCGAACCCCGCGGCCGCTTGGACTCTTCACGGAGAACCCCCTCTGTCAACCTCGTCCGGATAGCCGGACGGCCCGCGGACACTCCCCGGTAGCTGGGGCCAGATTGCGACAGTGCCCGTTTGACTGTCCGGACCTTAAGCCCGATGACGGGGCGTCATATGCACGAGGTTAGTATCTCGTATCCGTACGTCAACCAGCGATGGCGCGGCAGTCCGCTGCGGTGCGCGATGGTAGCGGCTACGCGCGGGTAGCCGCTGCGCACGAAGAGATCAACCGCCGAGGGGCGCCGAGAGGCCGGCCCCTGCGGAGAAGCGGGCGCCGTGCATCCCGAACGCCAACGCCCCTCTCGGCAACGACCCGGCGATGCGTCTCGGTGGAGGAACGATCGCGCTAGAAGCCGAGGGCCTGAGCGACCCGGCGCACCTCGGCCTTACGGCCGGCGTGCAGCGCGGCGATCGGGCTGACCCCGAGGCTTTCCTCGGCGTTCAGCAACCACGCCATTGCTTCATCGTCGCTGAATCCGCTGTCGGCGAGAACGACGAGCGTGCCCTTGAGCTCCCGCATCGGTTCGCCGTCGACTATGAATAGGTCGGGCACCTGCCAGACGCCGTCGATCCTGCTGGCAAGAAGGGATCGATCCTCAATGAGGCGCCGGACCTGGCTCACCTTGAGGCCGAGCAGTTCGGTCAGGTCGGGGATCGTCAGCCACGTCACGGGGGGTGTTTCAGTCACATGCCCAGCCTGCCATGTTTGTACCCCGGGGTCAGGGAAGACGCCCGGGAAGTGAATGTTTCGAACAGGTAAATTCAATTCACATCAGTCACACTAATTGACAGGGCATAACAACTGTGTCACGGTAGTTTTGCCACACCTCCTCGGGCCGGGAGCAGGACGGAAAAAGACCATGAGTAGACAGATAGATGACGACGCCAGTGGCGTCGCGAATGCCGTGTTTGCCGGGCTCGTGCCCCGCATCGCGCGGCGAGACGAAACTTCGGCGCTCGGGCTCTCGGAACGGGATCGCGGTCGCGTCGTCAAGGGCATGTTCAACACGGTGCCCATTCTGCTCATCGGATCAATGGCAGCGATGACCATGAACCTCACCGGGCCGGTAGAGGCAGCCAACGCCCAGCCCGTGAAACCACGGGGTTCGGCCACCGAAGCTCGCCTCCCGGCGCCGAAGGCCGCTCCCGTCGTCACAGCGCCGGCAACCCTCGAGGCTCCCCCTGTTTATAGCGTGAGCCCTGGCGACACCGTGAGCGACATCGCCATACGGTTCGGTCTGTCAACGGCATCGGTCCTCGCTCTCAACGGTTTGAGCTGGTCATCGCTCATCTTCCCCGGCCAACAGCTCACGTTGACGAACGGCGCGGCGCGCATCGTCAAGCAAGCGCCCCCGGCCGAAGCCAGCGTGGGCACCTACACGATCGTCCCCGGCGACACCATCAGCGCGATCGCACACCGATACGGCATGTCCACGCTGTCTTTATTGGCCGCGAACGCACTGGGCTGGGCGAGCATCATCTATCCGGGGCAAACTCTTGCGATCCCCGGCCTTGCCGATGCCGCCGTTCCCGCACCGCAACCGGCGACACCCGAGCTCGACCCGACGCTGGTATCCCACATCAGCGCCGACGAACAGCACGACGCGCAGCCCCCTGCCGCCGCCTCCCCCGCACCCGTCGTCGCTGCCCCCGCGCAGCCCGCACCATCTGCACCTGCACCTGCACCTGCACCTGCACCTGCACCTGCACCTGCACCTGGCGGGACGGGCAGCTACACGATCCGATCCGGTGACACCCTCTCCGGCATCGCCTCCCAGCTGGGAATCAACACGCAGGCGCTGATGGATGCCAACGGGCTCACCTCGTCGAGCGTCATCTACTCCGGGCGCACCCTTGTGGTCCCCGGCGCGACGCCCGCATCATCGGGGGGGACCGTCGCCATCCTCAACGACGACATGCGCGCCAACGCGAGGATCATCGTGCAGGTCGGCCGCGACCTCGGGGTGCCCGACTACGGCATCGTCATAGCCCTCGCCACTGCCATGCAGGAATCGAGCATGCGCAATATCAACTGGGGCGACCGGGATTCCGTGGGCCTCTTCCAGCAGCGGCCCAGTACCGGCTGGGGTTCGGTCGACCTTCTCACCACCCCCAGCTACTCCGCACGACTCTTTTATGGCGGGCCGAGCAATCCCAACGCGGGTCGCACCCGTGGCCTGCTAGACATTTCCGGCTGGCCGTCGATGACCGTCAGCCAAGCCGCCCAGCGCGTGCAGATCTCTGCATACCCCGACGCGTATGCCAAGTGGGAGGCCTCGGCTCGCGCCTGGCTTGCCCAACTCGGCTAGCGGTGCCCGCTAGCAACGGCCGGCAGGCCGTGTCTAGCGGCGTCTTGCCCGCCGCGAACTTTAGACTCTGACGGTGAGCGTCAACAGCACGGACCCGATGATTGGCCGTCTCCTCGACGGCCGGTATCAAATCCGCTCACGAATCGCCCGCGGCGGCATGGCCACCGTCTACCTCGCCACCGACCTGCGCCTCGAGCGCAGGGTCGCGATCAAGATCATGCACGGGCACCTCGCCGACGATAGCCAGTTCAAAGAGCGATTCATTCAGGAGGCGCGCTCAGCCGCCCGGCTCGCGAACCCCAACGTCGTGAATGTCTTCGATCAGGGCCAAGACAGCGACATGGCCTATCTCGTGATGGAGTATCTGCCGGGTATTACGCTGCGCGATCTGCTGCACGAGCACAAGGTGCTCACCACGGAACAGACGCTGGATATCTTGGAGGCGGTGCTTGCGGGGCTTGCCGCGGCGCACAAGGCGGGGATCGTGCATCGCGATCTGAAGCCAGAAAACGTTCTGCTTGCGGATGACGGGCGCATCAAGATCTCGGACTTCGGGCTCGCCCGGGCCGCCAGCGCCCACACGGCAACCGGCACTGCGCTGCTGGGCACCATTGCCTACCTGTCCCCCGAGCTCGTCACCCGCGGCATCGCCGACGCCCGCAGCGACATCTATGCCATCGGCATCATGATGTACGAGATGCTCGTCGGCGAACAGCCGTTCAAGGGCGAACAGCCCATGCAAATCGCCTATCAGCACGCGAATGACTCCGTTCCGGCCCCCAGCCTGAAGAATCCCCGAGTGCCAGTCGAGCTCGACGAACTCGTGCTGTGGGCGACCTCCCGCGAGCCCGATCAGCGTCCGCGCGACGCCCGCGCGATGCTCGACCAACTGTTCGAGACGCATAACCAGCTCAGAACCGCGCCCGCCAAGAGGGGCGCTGCGCCCGCCCAGCGCACGATGGTGCTGCCGAGCGCTGGGTCACGGCGCAGCGGGCGCACCGACGAACTGCTGCTCTTAGCCGACAACGAGACCGCCCAGACCCAGGTGATCGGCCCGCACGGGCGGTCGGCGGTGGCCGCGGCATCCCAGAACACGACCGCGCTGACGGCGACGGTTCGCAAGCGCCGCAAGAACCGCTGGTGGCTGATGGCGGTCGTCGTGCTGCTGATCGCCGCGGCCGGGGGTACGGGCTGGTATTTCGGCGCCGGACCGGGATCGCGGGTCGGCATCCCGACGTCCCTCGCCGGGATGACCATCGAGCAGGCCACCGCGAAGCTCACCGCGCTGGGGCTCAAGGTGAACCCCACTAATGGAAGCGTCGACTCGCCCACGATTCCCGTCGGTGATGTGGCGAACACCGGCCCCGCCGTCGGATCGTTTGTCAGCAACGGCGCGCGGGTGCAACTGCTGATCTCGACCGGCCCGAAACCCATCGCGGTGCCCGCTTTCGCGGGAATGACTCAGGCCGTCGCGACCGCGGCAATCGCTTCGGCACCGTTCACGCTCAAAGACACGCTGCACCAGTTTGACGGCACCGTAGCGAAGGGGCTCGTCATCGACGCGTGGGGCGCCAATGGCACATCTATTCTTGCCGCTGGCAGCTACGGCGAGCTGCAGCCGGTCAGCCTCATCGTCTCGTCTGGTCCGCTTCCGAATGTCTCGTGCAAGAGCGTGGCTGAGGCCACCCAGATTCTCGCGGGCGTGAACCTCACGGCCCGGACGGGAAAACAAGACTTCAACGACTGTGCCGCTGGACAGGTGACCAGCATCGACGGCAATGTCGATGCCGCCGGAAAGTCGGTGCCGATCCGCGAGGGCGACACCGTCGACATGATCATTTCGCGCGGGCCGGACCTCGTGCAGATTCCGGATGTCGTGGGCGACAACATCCAGTCGGCAAAGAACCAACTCGAAGGCCTTGGTTTCGTCGTTGTCGTCGACACCACGATCCCCGAAGCCTTCTGGAGTTTCAAACCCGCCGTCGTGACCGGGCAAAACCCGGCCGCAGCCACGATGGCCAAGCGCGGCTCGAAGGTGACGATAAAGGGCTAAACGGCCGTGAGCTCCTCGGCCACCAGGAAGGCCAGCTCGAGCGACTGCATGTGGTTCAGCCGCGGGTCGCACAGCGACTCGTACCGCGTCGCGAGCGTCGCCTCGTCGATCTGCTCAGACCCACCCAGGCACTCGGTCACGTCATCGCCGGTGAGCTCGATATGGATGCCGCCGGGGTACGTTCCCACGGCGCGATGCGCCTCGAAGAAACCCTTGACTTCGTCGACGACATCGTCGAAGCGACGCGTCTTGTACCCGTTGGGCGTGGTGAGGCCGTTGCCGTGCATCGGGTCGGAGACCCAGAGCGGAGTGGCATCCATCGCGCTGATTGCTTCCAGCAGCGGCGGCAGGGTGTCACGCACTCGGCCAGCGCCCATCCGGGTAATAAAGGTCAGTCGCCCTGGCTCGCGGTTGGGGTCGAGCTTGTCGATGAGCCGTTCCATGTCGTCGGCACTGGTGGTGGGGCCGAGCTTCACGCCGATCGGGTTGCGCACGCGCGAGAAGTAGTCGATGTGCGCCTCGTCGAGATCGCGAGTGCGCTCGCCGATCCAGAGGAAATGTGCGCTCGTGTTGTAGGGCTCGCCGGTACGCGAGTCGATGCGGGTCATCGGCCGCTCGTAGTCCATCAGCAGGCCCTCGTGGCTCGAGTAGAACTCGACTCGCTTGAGCTCGTCGAAGTCTGCGCCCGCAGCCTCCATGAACTTGATGGCCCGATCGATTTCGCCAGCCACCCGTTCGTAGGCGTGGTTGGCGGGGTTAGACGCGAAGCCCTTATTCCAGGAGTGCACCTGACGCAGGTCGGCGAAACCTCCCTGCGTGAACGCGCGCACGAGATTGAGGGTCGACGCCGAGGCGTGGTACCCCTCAATGAGCCGTGCGGGGTCGGGGCGCCTCGACTCCGCGGTGAAGTCGTAGCCGTTGACGATATCGCCGCGGTAGGCCGGCAGTGTCACGTCGCCGCGAGTCTCCGTACCGCTGGAGCGCGGCTTGGCGAACTGCCCGGCCATCCTGCCCATTTTGATGATCGGCTTGGACGCGCCATAGGTGAGGATGACCGCCATCTGCAGAATCGTCTTCACCCGGTCACGAATGTTTTGGGCGGTCACGCCCGCGAATGTCTCCGCGCAGTCGCCGCCCTGCAGCAGGAAAGCCTCCCCGCGCGCGGCCTTTGCGAGTCGCTGCCTGAGGATGTCTGCCTCGCCGGCAAAGATCAGCGGTGGGAGGGTTGCGATCTTGGCGGATGCGGCGCCCACGGCAGCGGCATCCGGCCACTCTGGCTGATGTTTGATCGGCAGCGTGCGCCAGTGGTCGAGACCGGCGAGCACAGCGGGGTCAGCGAGCACGACAGTTTCTGACGGGTCAACCACGGGGGTGATTCCTTCACTACGGAGATGAGTAGGCCAATGAACCAGACTACTTGGCTAGCGTGAGCCCAACTTCTCCTTGACCGAGCTCGCGTAGACATCGACGTATTCCTGCCCGCTAATGCGGCTGAGCCGATACATGATCTCGTCGGTGACCGAACGCAGGATGAATCGGTCGCTCTCCATGCCCTCGAAGCGGGTGAAGTCGAGCGGCTCGCCGAACACGATCCCAATTCGACGCACTTTGGGGAGCTTGCTGCCGATCGGCATGACCTTCTCGGTGTCTACCATCGCGACGGGAACCACAGGAACGTGCCCCTCGAGGATCATCCGAGCGACCCCGGTGCGGCCGCGGTACATCTTGCCATCGGGGCTGCGCGTGCCCTCCGGGTAGATACCGAGCACCTCGCCGCGGGCAAGAACCGCGAGGCCGGTATTCAAGGATGCCTCTGAAGCCTTGCCGCCAGACCGATCGATCGGAAGCATCCCGGTGCCAAGCAGGAAATGCTTAATGGCCCAGTTCTTGAAACCCCTGCCGGTGAAGTAGTCACTCTTGGCGAGGAAGAAAATTCGCCGGTCAATCATCAGCGGCAAGATGACGGAATCGATGACAGACAGGTGGTTGCTCGCGAGGATCACTCCCCCGGTCTGAGGAATGTTGTCGAGCCCGGTGATCCACGGTCGAAAAACCGTCCGAAGGATCGGGCCAGCCACCAGATTCTTCATGAACCAGTAGAACATCACATACCTCCGGCCAGGGACGTAACCACTCTAACGCGGGCTAACGGGCACGGGAGTGGATGCGGGCAAGATCGGCCGCGCCCACCACTCCGGCATTGTTCACGAGCTCTGCGATCACGAACTCCGGTTCTGGATGGTAGCCGCGAGCCGGCAGGTGCTGACGGTAGGCATCGCGCACCGGCGCCAGCAGAAGGTCGCCCGCCGCCGCGACGCCGCCGCCGAAGACGAACAGCTGCGGGTCGAGCACGGCGCTCAGTGATGCACAGGCCTGGCCGAGCCAATGCCCGAGCTCTTCAAGGGCATGGATGGCTCCGGGGTCGCGCGCCTCGATCAAGCGGCCCACGGTCTCACCGTCTAGCTCTCCGTGCGCTGCGCGGGCGTCGGCGAGCGCACGCCCGATGCCACCGACGTCGGCGATCTCATTCGCCATTCGCAGCAGGGCACGACCGGAACCGTACTGCTCGATGCAGCCGCGAGCACCGCATCCGCAGGGAAGCCCGTTCGGCACGACCCGTAGATGACCGAGCTCGGCGCCGGCGCCGAAACCACCGCGGAAGAGTTTGTCTCTCGTGACGATAGCCCCGCCCACCCCTGTACCGATGGTGAGCATCGTCATGTCGGAGACGCCGCGACCGGCGCCGAACCGAAACTCCGCCCAGCCGGCGGCATTCGCGTCGTTATCGATCGTGACGTCGAGGTCGAGACGGGCCAGAAGCAGCTCGCGCAGCGGCTCATTTCGCCAGCTGA
>JANXTJ010000011.1 GCA_025352485.1 Salinibacterium sp. | reverse complement strand
CTACCCGCTCGTCCGGTTGCGGTTGAACATGTTCACCGCGACGACGAAAGCCATCGACTGGCGATCAAACAAGCACGGCAAGAAGACACGCGTTTATGACAAACCACGCACCCCGTATCAGCGGGTCCTTGATTCCGGAGTCCGCACCGCGGAACGCGCCGCAGCACTCGCTGAACAATTCGACAACGTCAACCCGGCCGAGCTGACACGTCAAATCACCGTCATCCAGACCCGCCTGATCGCACTAGCCAAAGACAAGACCCAAGCGATCACCGCTGCAGTTTCGCGAGCAAAACCAGACGAGGCACGCGATCAACTTTCGCGAGCATCTTGACATGAGGCACTACGTACCGGACAGCAGTGTTGGCGTAGGCCAGCGCTTAGGCAGAAAAACGCAAAATAGCCCCGATTTCTCGAGGCTATTTTGTATTACAAAAGCTGGGGTACCAGGATTCGAACCTAGAACAAAAGAATCAGAATCTTCCGTGTTGCCAGTTACACCATACCCCACCGCGCCCCACCGAAGTTGGGCCGACTGTCTACTTTAGCGCACCGCGGGGTCGAGCAGTTCTCGCAGTCGCGCGATGCGCGCCATGGTCGATTCGCGGCCGAGCAGCTCCATCGATTCGAACAGCGGCGGGCTTACCCGTCTGCCGGAGATCGCCGTGCGCAGCGGACCAAAAGCTAGTCGCGGCTTGATTCCGCGAGTGTCGATGAGCTCAGCCCGGAGGGCGGCTTCGATGGCCGTCGTGGTCCACTGCACGGTGGGCAGAACCGCCAGGGCGGCGTCGAGCACTTCCGATCCTTCGGCCCCTGGCATGGCGTCGGCGTCGAACTCGAGGGCATCGTCGGCGGTGAAGAGGAAACTCAGGAGCGCCGGCGCCTCGCCGAGCAGTTGCATGCGCTCTTGAACGAGGGGGGCGGCCTTCAGCAGGCGAAGGGTGTCGGCGTCATCGGTGATGAGCCCACCGAGATAGGGAACGAGACGCCCCGCGAACTCCTCAACCGGGAGCAGTCGAATGTGGTCGCCGTTGATCGACTCGGCCTTTTTCAGGTCGAAGCGGGCGGGATTCGGATTGACATCGGCGACATCGAACGCCGCCGTGAGCTCTGCAATCGAGAACACGTCACGGTCGTGGCTGAGCGACCAGCCGAGCAGGGACAGGTAATTGACCAGACCCTCCGGGATGAAGCCACGGTCGCGGTGGTGGAACAGGTTCGACTCCGGGTCACGCTTAGACAGCTTCTTGTTGCCCTCCCCCATCACATAGGGAAGGTGACCGAAGCGCGGGATGAACGTGGTCACGCCGATCTCGATCAGGGCGATGTACAGCGCGATCTGACGCGGGGTCGACGACAGGATGTCCTCGCCGCGCAGCACGTGGGTCACGCCCATCAGCGCGTCATCCACCGGATTGACGAAGGTATAGAGCGGGGCGCCGTTGGGACGCACGACCACGAAATCACTGAACGACCCCGCCGGGAAGGTGATTTCGCCACGCACCAAATCGTCGAATCCGAGATCGGTATCTGGCACTCGCAAGCGCAACGCGGGCTGGCGCCCCTCGGCGCGGAAGGCTGCGCGCTGGGCGTCGGTCAAATCCCGTTCAAAATTGTCGTAGCCCTGCTTGGGGTCGCGACCGTTGGCGACGTTGCGGGCCTCGATCTCCTCCCCCGTGGCGAACGATTCGTAGAGGTGACCGGAGGCGGTGAGCTGCTCGATGACGCGCAAATAGATGTCGGTGCGCTCGGACTGCCGGTAGGGGCCGTGCGGGCCACCGACGTCGACACCCTCGTCCCAGTCAATGTTGAGCCAACGCAGGGCGTCGAGAAGCTGCAGGTAGCTCTGCTCGCTGTCGCGTTCGGCATCCGTGTCTTCGATGCGGAAAATCATCGTGCCGCCGGTGTGCCTGGCGTAAGCCCAGTTGAACAGGGCGGTTCGAACTAGGCCGACGTGCGGCGTCCCGGTCGGCGACGGGCAGAATCGCACGCGAACGTCGCTACCGCTGGCGGTGGAGAAGGGCAGGGCTGGGGCTGGCACGAGAACCAAGTCTACGAGGCGCGGCGCACCGGGTTTCGGAGAGTTCCGATCCCCGAGACGGTGATCTCGACGGTGTCACCATCGACCATGCGCCCGACGCCAGCCGGCGTGCCGGTCAGAATGATGTCACCCGGCAACAGCGTGAACACCGCTGACGCGTATTCGATCACCGCCGCAATACCGTGCACCATGTCGGTCAGCGGAGCCGACTGCCGCTGCTCGCCATTCAGCTTCGTGCTCACAGAGTGGTCTTCGACCACAAACTCGGTCTCGATCAGCGGCCCGAGCGGGCAGAACGAGTCGAACCCTTTGGCGCGCGCCCACTGGCCGTCAGACTTCTGCAGATCGCGGGCCGTCACATCGTTAGCGATCGTGTAGCCAAAAATCACCGCGGCGGCATCGGCGGCCCCCACGTTCTTGGCGATGCTGCCGATGACGACGGCGAGCTCGCCCTCGAAATCGACATGCTGGCTCTGCGGCGGCAGCATGATCGCATCGCCGGGGCCGATCACAGAGGTGTTGGGCTTGAGAAAGAGCAGCGGTTGCTGGGGCACCTCGCCGCCGGACTCGGCGACATGGTCGACATAGTTCTTGCCCACCGCCACCACCTTGGACCGCGGGATGACCGGGGCCAGCAGTTTCGCGTCGGTCAGCGGCACGCGCTCCCCCGTCGTGTCGAAGCCGCTGAACAGCGGGTCGCCTTTGAGCACCACGAATTCGTCGCCATCCAGAATTCCGTAGCGCGGATCACCGCCGGTCGAGAAACGTGCAATCTTCATGCTGACGATGCTTGCACGCCGACGGCCTGTTCCACACCACGCCGGGTAGCTTCCCGGCGCGGCCCCGACGATTAGTGCTCGGTTCGCACCGACCGACGACGGGAGTAAGCCATGGCGAGCGCGCCGAGCAAGATCAATAGCACCGCGGCGAACGGAAGCCACGGGCTCACGGTGCGGCCGGTGGCGGCAAGGGCTGGCGCCTGGATCTCGACCGCGCCGATGTCGATGGTCTGCACGATTCGCGTGAGACCACGTTGGTCGGCCGAGGGCGCCCCGACGATTGCCGCGTCGCCGTCATTGTGGGCGGGGCTGCTGTCTTCGGGGAGTCTCGTGAGGGTGGGCCCGCCGTTGTTGGCGAGGGCCCCGAGCCCGAAGCTGGCGACGGAGAAGTGGTTGCCCGCACCGACCGCGAAGTAGGGATGGGTGACGCCGGATGAGAGGCTCCAGCTGGTGGCGAACGAGTCCGTTCCGGTCTGAAAGGATGCGACCGCGATTGCGTCGTCAGCGGTGCCCAACGACCAGAAGATGCTGTGCCCGAGCACAGAGGAAGCACCAACGAGCGTGCCGACCGAGAGCGCCCCCGGCCCCACGATCGTGGAGTGCCTGATGCTGAGCGCGGATGTTCCGGTCGTCTCGACGGCCACCGCGAAGGTAGATACGCTGGCCGCGGCCTCATCGAGGGTGGAGCTGAGGATCGCGAGGCCGTGGTTGCCGCCGCCGGTGAGGCGGATGCTATTTCCGTGCGGCACCCCATCTCAATCGGTCGGCAGGGAGTTCGCCGAGAACGTCGAGCCCGTCACGGAAATATCGCCCACGCTTGTGGCGCTCCAGAACCCGCCGCCGCCGAAGACGGCCCGGTTGTTGAGGAACGATGACGATGTAATCGTCACCTGGGTGGCGGCGTTCTGGAGTGCGTCGATCGCCACCGCACCACCGTTGGCGACCGCCGAGTTGCCGGAGAAGGTCGACCCCGAGATGGCCAGCGAGCCCAACAGATTGGCAGCGATTGCCCCGCCGTTCCCGTCCGAAGCCGAGTCAGCGCCGATTCCCGTCGCGGAGTTATTAGTGAAGGTGCTCGACGCGATGCTCACACTGGGCACGCCGCCGCCGGTGCCGTCGACGAAGATCGCGCCGCCGCTGATGGCGCTGTTGCCGGTGAATGTCGTGCCGCTAACGGTGACCTGCCCGTCCGTTCCCCTGATGAAGATGGCTCCACCTCCGTTCGACGATCCGGTGAGCGAACTGTTATTGCTGAAAGTGCTATCGGTCACGGTTACCGAGCCGGCCGGCTGCATCACGAAATCGCGCAGTGCCGGGCCCTGAAGGTTGCCGGAACTAATGTTCTTGGCGGTGACCCTGGTCAGTGACAACGCTCTGGCCGCGTGGCTTCCCGCGCCCGAGCTCGTGCTAACCGCGACCCCCTGCCAGCCCGGAGTGCTGCCGGCGGTGCCATCGAACGTCACGTCGTTCAGCGAAAAATCCTGATCGGCGGTGGATGGCGACACGTTGAGCAGCACGAACGTGCCGAAGCCCCCCCTGGCCGGTGAGCACGAGGCCGGGGGTGCCCGATCCATCGATCGCGGTCGACTCGGTGATGTCGATGGCGGTCTGTAGCTGGATAATCGAATTCGCCGGCAGGGCGAAAGTGATCGTGTCGGCTCCGGCGGTGGTGTTTGCCAGAGCGACGGCGGCGCGCAGGCTGCCGGCGCCGGTGTCGGCGGTCGAGGTCACCGAAAAGGTCGCAGCTGATGCGCTCATCGGGATAACGATCGCGCCAACGGCGGCGAGCCCGAGAACGG
>JANXTJ010000322.1 GCA_025352485.1 Salinibacterium sp. | reverse complement strand
AGTGAATGCAGTGATTCCGACCCCCACGCCAAAAGTCGTCGTCCCGATCTGAAGGTGTGCTGGCACAACCGCAATGAGCAGGGTGCCCCAGCCGACGACGCACAATCCGAGGATGGTGATTCCCATCCCGAGTGCCCCCGCCGCTTCCCGACGATTGAGGCTAGGCGTGGGTCTCATCCGCGGGATCCTTCGGTCGGGGATCGTTGGCCCTCCATATCCTGAAAAGGATTCGGACGGGAACGAGTGTGTTCGGGCCGGATACACAAATAGCAGTTTACCTGCCTATTTCCGAATTGCAAGAGCGGTCCGATCAGCAGTTCGTCTGGAGTCACCCGCGAGAGCCCCTCGGATTTTTTGGCCCTTCGGGGTAGAGCGAGAGCAGCGCGTCTCCCCTGTGCGGGGAGATAGTTCAGTCGGGATAAACCCCTGAAGCGTCGTTCGAACGGGACGCGATGCTCGCGGCTTTCGAAGGAGATTTATCCCCACCGGCCGATGCCTCGGACGCCTGCGGATCTCGACTGGTGAACTGGCGTTCAGAAAAGTGAATCGCCCTGAGTTTCGTTCTGCTCTTTCCATTTCGAGGATTGGACTACGTCGGTCTCTTGCGCGGCCGAGTTTTGTTGCCCGTATGGGATTTGGGCGGACGATCCTGCCCGGTGGCGAGAGCGGCGCAAAGTTCGAGAAGCGGGGCTGCGGCCCGGCCGACAACGACGCATACACTGCGTCGGCTGTCATGAGGATTGGCGTCGCGAATACAAAATTCGAATACAGCAAGCACATCCATAGCCAGCATGGGTAACCAAACTGTAAGTTGCGTCATCCTGTGAACGAGATCGACGGCCCACTCCGGGTGGGTCCGCGGGTCGGTCGGCGACAGATTGTTAAGAGGTCAATAGGTCAACTTCGCACCGAGCGGAAAGACCCAGACAACCACTGGGCTAAGACGAGTCGCAAAGGCAGCATTTCGGCCCAAGTTCGACCCGAAACTTTTTGAAGTGGGGGCAGGATGTGGGCAGAAACCACAACGGGCCCGACCACATTTCAGTTTTTCGTTTGCTCTCCATCTTGTTTCATAGAGCCCCCTGGATGAGGCCGTGGCCAACCTCACTCACTCGCATTCGAATGGACGAGCCTAAGGCTTCAGCTCAGGGACGACCGGCTCAGGTTCTCGAATTCATGAAGGTCGCGATCAGCTCCCCGATCTGGTGGTCGCGGTCCAGGGGATGCCTCAATGGCATGTCGGGCTTGAGTCGGTAGATGTTGCGCCTGCCGTCGCGCTCGCGCTCTAGGTAGCCGGCATCTTCGAGTTCGGCGATGATGCGTTGGGCGGCGCGCTCGGTGATACCAACGAGGGTCGCGACGTCCCTCAAGCGCACGTTGGGGTTCTCGGCCACGCAGAGCAGCACGTGCGCATGATTGGTGAGGAAGGTCCACTGCGCCATCCCCCCATTGTGCACCCATGACTCCAGCATGCGGATGATCCTTTTCACGACATTCATCATGTGCTATACAGTTCGTGTATTAAGTTTCCTGCTATGGAAGGCGTGTAATGGGCGAGGTCGTGCTGGTGTCGATGATCGCGATGTCGTGGGCGACCATGGCTGTCGCCACTACTCGGGGATGGCGCCGGTCGTCACCCGACACCACCGCCCGTATCGCAGCCGGGATGACCGGGTTAGGCTTCGCGATCGCCGTCGCCGCTACCCTGCTCACCTTGGCAACCGTTCCGGTTCGCATCGACCTTGGCGGGTCGAGCATTCAGCTCGACCCGCTCTCGGTGCTGCTGTCGATGCTCGTGTTCGGCTTGAGCGCGCTGATCCAGTCGTTCGCCGTTCGCTACCTTCGAGGGGACCAACGGCAAGGTTGGTTCGTGGTCTCGGGGACCGCCCTGACGGCGGCTACCGTGCTCATGGTCTGCGCAGGATCCGTTCTCGTCTTCGCCTTCGCGTGGGTGGCGGCCGGGGCCGCGCTGGTCGCGGCGCTGGCGACCTACCCCGACCTGGCGCAGGCGCGGGAGGGGGTGCGGCGCACTGTCGTGCGGTTCGCGATCGCCGATGCCGCCCTGCTTGCCGGAATGGCGATCCTGCTCGTGGCAGGCGGCGGCGACCGACCCCTGAACGAGATCGGGTCGATCGGGGCCTCCCTGGGTGAGCCGCTCGGCCTGCTCGTCGCCGTCCTCCTCGTGACCGGGGGTCTCGCCCACTCCAGCCAGATCCCGCTCCACGGCTGGCTGCCGTTCACCCTGGCCGCGCCGACCCCGGTGTCCGCACTGATGCACGCGGGGGTCGTCAATGCCGGGGCGATCCTGCTCGTGCGTTTCTCCCCGGTGATCTCGGTACACGAGTGGCTGATGATCGTGATCGCTTTGATCGGCGGCGCAACCCTGGTCTGGGCATCCGCGGCTCGTCTGGTGCGCCCGGACGTGAAGGGCCG
>JANXTJ010000316.1 GCA_025352485.1 Salinibacterium sp. | reverse complement strand
ATCATCGCGATCCTCGGTGTCGACGAGCTGTCTGAGGAAGACAAGATCACGGTATCGCGGGCCCGTCGCATCCAGCAGTTCCTCTCGCAGAACACCTATATGGCGAAGAAGTTCACCGGTGTGGAGGGTTCCACCGTTCCGCTGAAAGACACCATCGAGTCGTTCGACGCGATCACCAAGGGCGAGTTCGACCACGTGGCAGAGCAGGCCTTCTTCAACGTCGGTGCTATCTCCGACGTCGAAGAGCAGTGGGCGCGAATCCAGAAGGAGAACGGCTAGTCATGGCCGAACTTACCGTGAGCGTCGTCTCGGCGGACAGCCAGATCTGGTCCGGAAAGGCGAAGCAGATCATCGCTCGCACGACCGTAGGCCAGATCGGTATTCTGGCCGGCCACGAGCCGATTCTCGCGATCCTCGCCCCCGGTGAGGTGCGTGTGACCACCCTGGATGGGCAGCTCGTGACCGCGACGGCGGAAGACGGCTTCATCTCGGTCGAGCACGACACCGTGACGATCGTCGCTCGCAACGCCGAACTGCTGACGCAGGCCTGACAATGTTTGTGGCGATGGCCGGGTTGCCGGGAACCGGCAAGTCGACCATCGGTCAGGTCGTGGCGTCGCGGCTCGGTATCCCCGTCGTGTCGGTCGACCCGATCGAGACGGCGATTCTGCAGGCAGGGATCGATCCCGGGCAGCCGACCGGCCTCGCGGCCTATCTGGTCGCAGAGACTCTCGCTGAGCGGGTACTCGACTCCGGCTCTGGCGTGATGGTCGATGCCGTCAACGCGGTGACGCCCGCGCGCGAGCAGTGGGTCAACCTCGCCAATCGCCTGCACGAGCCACTGAAGTTAATCGAGGTGATCTGTTCAGATCCCGAACTGCACCGCAGCCGCATCGAGAAATGGCGCAGGAGCATGCCGCACATCCAGTTGACCTGGAATGCCGTGGAGCAGAGCTTCGAGGACTACGCAGACTGGACTGGAGCCAGCGCCGCCATCGCCCGCATCACCCTCGATTCGGTCGACCCACTCGGTGTGAACGTCGACCGCGCGCTCGCCTTCCTCGAGGGCTAGTGCTTCTCGTCCTACCGCCCTCAGAGACAAAACGTGGCGGCGGGGTGGATGGCGCGACTCTCGACCTCGCCACGCTCGGCTTTGCGGCGCTCACCCCCGAGCGGCGCACGGCTATCGCCGCACTGCGTGCCCTCTCGCGCAACCTGACCGCCGCCGCCAGCGGATTGCACCTCGGTGCCGGCCAGCGGTTCGAGATCGATCGCAATCGTAGCTTGGGCACGTCCCCGGTGCTGCCCGCTCTTCAGCGCTACACCGGCGTGCTCTACGAGGGGCTCGGGGCACAGAGTTTGTCGACGGCGGCACGGGTGTTCGCGGGGGAGCACCTGGTGATCGCGTCGGCGCTCTTCGGGCTGCTGGGGGCCGACGATCTCATCCCGGCGTATCGCCTGTCGCACAACTCGCGGCTGCCTGGACTCACTCTGCGCGCCCATTGGTCGGGGCCGGTCGCGGCTCAGCTCGCCGCGCATACCGGTCTGCTGCTCGACCTCAGGTCGCAGTCCTACGTCGCCCTTGGCCCCGTCCCGCAATCGTCGTGGTACCTGCGGGTGCTCTCCGAAGACGCGAGTGGGCGGCGCAGCGCACTAACCCATTTCAACAAGAAGGGTAAGGGCGAGTTCGCGCGAGCCGTGGTCGAGAGCGGGATCGACCACGACACGGTCGACTCGCTGCTGCAGTGGGCGGCGGTCAGCGGCATCCGGTTATTCAGGGGTGCGCCGGGGGAGCTTGATCTCATAGTCTGAGCGGCATGACCCACTACCCGGATAATGTTTGGCCAGTTTTGATCGTCGTCTATGCCGTAATGGCCGTGATCTACCTGCTGTTCATCGTGGCGTACTACGTGCTGATGGCGATCGCCCTCTCCCGGTTCTTCGCTAAGGTCGGGGTGGAGCCGTGGATCGCCTGGGTGCCGGTTTACAGCTACTGGAAGTGGTTAGAGGTCGGCGGCCAGGTCGGTGCCCTCTCGTTATTGTTGCTCGTGCCGTACGCCAACGTCGTGACGCTGGTCTTTCTGTACATCGGGATGTACCGCAGCGGCATCGCGTTCCGCAAGGATGGGGCGTTCCTGGTGCTGGGCATCTTCCTGCCCTTCGTCTGGTGCTTCCTGCTCGCGGGGAGGGCCGAGGTGTACAGCCCCGAGCTGATCACGCAGGCCGGCTATCCGCCGCCGCTCGCGGGCTACGGTTCGGTCGCGAAGACGGGTGCCTTCCAGCAACCGTGAACGTGATCGTCGACCATTCCGCCAGCCTGCATGAGGGCGTACGTCGTGGTCGGTCCCACGAATCGATAGCCCAGCGCCCGCAGGGCGGAGCTCAGGGCCGTCGACTCCGCGGTGACGGCCGGAACCTCGGCGAGGCCGGCGAGGGTTGACTTTCGCGCGGGTGGGGCAAAACTCCAGATCAGCCGATCGAGCGCACCGGGATCGCTCGCGGTGAGTTGCTCGGTGATTCGCGCATTCTGGATTGTCGCCTCGATCTTCGCGCGATTGCGGATGATTCCGGTGTCTTGCATGAGCGCGTCGACATCTGTCGGCGTCATGACCGCCACCCGTTGCGGATCGAAGCCGTGGAACGCCGCGCGAAAGCCCTCGCGGCGGCGAAGAATGGTGATCCACGACAGGCCGGCCTGGAATCCCTCCAGGCACAGCTTTTCGTAGAGCTTCTGATCGCCGCGGATCGGCTGCCCCCACTCCTCGTCGTGGTATCTCAGGTACTCGGCAGCGGAGCCCGACCAAGCACAACGCCCCATCCCATCGTCACCAACGAGAATGTCGGCGCGGCTCACGAGCGATGCTCGATACCTTCGTGGTCCAGTAGCCAGACCTTCGTCGGAACCCCATTGCCCCCGCTGTAGCCGGTGATCTTGCCGTTGGCCGCGAGCACCCGGTGACAGGGAACAATGATCGGGATCGGGTTAGCCCCTACCGCCCCGCCGACGGCCCTGCCCGCGGTCGCCCGCCCGGTCGATGTGCCGATCTCGCCGTAAGAGACGACCCCGCCGAAGGGGAGGTCGCGAAGCTGGTTCCAGACGGCCCGCTGAAACTCGGTGCCGTGCATCACGATGGGGAGGTCAAAGTCGTGGCGGGTTCCCGCAAAGTATTGGCCCAGTTGCAGGGCCGCCCGATCCAGCACCGCCGTGCCGCGCTCGGGAAGATGCTGCCACGGCAGCCGCCCGGCCCGCTCGATCGACAGCCCGGTAATGGCCTCACCGTCGCTGGTCACCTCGATGCGGCCGATCGGGGATTCGATGCGGCGGAGAAAAGGTGGGGGTGCACTGGCCTGGGGCGTACTGACGTCGGGGGCACTGACCGGGGGGGCACTGACCCCGGGAGCACTGACGTGCGAAGGGGCGGCGGAGGGTGCGGTTGTTGCGGGCATACGTTGACTGTAGCCGCGGCATCCGATCTGCTACTGGCACTTTTCGGACAGGGGATAGTGCCATCGGCGGCAGGACCGGTGCGCGAGAGGAGGAGGATGGAGCCATGAGTACAACTGCCTCGCGTCGCCTCGGAGTCGCTGGTCCGCTGGTCGGCAACGTCGGCCTCGGCTGCAACAACTTCGGCAGGGACGGCAGCCGAAGCGAAACTCAGGAGGGCACCACCGCGGTCATCGACGCGGCAATAGAACTCGGCGTGACTTTGCTCGACACCGCTGATATCTACGGTGGGCCGTCCGGCACGAGCGAGACCCTCATGGGAGTGGCGCTGAAGGGCCGGCGCGACCGCGTGCTGTTGGCGACCAAGTTCGGGCACGACGCCGTCGAGACTGGGCTTTTGCCCGGTGTTCCGAAGGGATCCCGTCGATACATCCGGGCGGCCATCGACCTGTCACTGGCGCGGCTGCAGACCGAC
>JANXTJ010000338.1 GCA_025352485.1 Salinibacterium sp. | reverse complement strand
CGCTGGACGGGCTACAACGCGCTCATCCTGCTCGCGGCGATGCAGGCCGTGCCCCGCGACATCCACGAGTCCGCCTCGCTAGACGGGGCAGGGCCTGCGCGTCGTTTCTTTTCGATCACGCTGCCGAGCATCCGGCCGACATTCATCTTCGTGATCATCACCGCGACCATCGGCGGTCTGCAGATCTTCACGGAGCCCAAACTCTTTAACGCCTCTAGCTCCATCCCGGGAGGGCCATTTCGCCAGTACCAGACCACGGTGCTCTACCTCTGGGATATGGCTTTCAATCGGGGCAACTTCGGCAAGGCTGCCGCGATTGCTTGGCTACTGTTTCTGATCATCATCGGCATCGGCCTGATCAACTTCTTCCTCTCCCAGCGCATCGCGTCGGCGGAGACCCGGGTGGTGAAGATCCGCGGCACGGGTGCTATCGCCGCTCGAAAGACCCGCGCCGACACGGATTCCACCGCGTCGCTCGTGGCCGCCAACTACCAGGAGCGACTCCCGTGACCGCGCTAGCCCCCCGCCGCCCTCGCCGATCCGCCCACGGCGACCGGAGACCCGGCTTTCTGACCTACGGATTGCTCGGCGCGTTCTTTGTCGCCAGCGCCTACCCGCTGTGGTGGTCATTCGTCGTCGGATCCAGCTCGACCGAGACGCTGACCAGCACTTGGCCGCCGTTGCTACCGGGCGGGCGGTTCTGGATCAACGTCGCGCAGGTCTTCGATACCGTGCCGTTTTGGGGAGCGCTGCTGAACAGCGTTGTGGTGTCTTCGGTCATCACCCTGTCGGTCCTGACATTTTCGACGCTCGCCGGCTTCGCCTTCGCCAAGCTCAAATTCCGTGGCAGCGGCCCGCTCATGGTCTTCGTGGTGGCCACCCTCGCCGTACCGACGCAACTGGGCATCATCCCGCTGTTCATGCTCATGAAGCAGTTTGGCTGGACCGGTTCGCTGGGCGCTGTCATCGTGCCGACGCTCGTCACCGCGTTCGGGGTGTTTTTCATGCGCCAGTATCTCGTCGATGTGATCCCCGATGAGCTGATCGAAGCCGCCCGCATGGATGGCGCCTCCATGCTGGGCGTCTTCTGGCACGTGGGCGTGCCCGCCGCTCGCCCCGCGCTGGCGGTGCTCGGCCTCTTCACGTTCATGACGGCCTGGACCGACTATCTCTGGCCGCTTCTGGTCGTGCCCCAGAATCCGACTCTGCAGGTAGCGTTGAGTCAATTACAGTCAGCTCGCTACGTGGACTACACGATCGTGTTAGCCGGAGCGGTGCTCGCCACCATCCCGCTGCTCGTGCTGTTTGTGCTCGCCGGGCGCCAGCTAATTTCCGGGATCATGGCCGGAGCAGTGAAAGGTTAATGTCGTTGTCACTACCATCCGGCTTTCTCTGGGGGGCGGCTACGGCCGCAGCTCAGATCGAGGGTGCAGCTCACGAAGACGGCAAACTGGACTCGATCTGGGATCACTTCGCGCGCACTCCGGGCAACATCGCGAACAACGACGCGCTCGATCCCGCGGTCGATCACTACCACCGGATGCCGGCAGACGTCGCCTTGATGCGCGAGCTCGGCCTGGACTCCTACCGCTTCTCCGTGAGCTGGGCTCGGGTCAAGCCGGCGGACGGCCCCGCCAATCCGCTCGGGCTCGACTTCTACAGTCGGCTGGTTGACGAACTCCTGGGAGCCGGCATTCTGCCCTGGCTGACTCTCTACCACTGGGACCTCCCGCAGGCCGTGCAGGAAAAGGGTGGCTGGGCAAACCGCGATACCGCCCAGCGCTTCCTCGACTACGCGACCGTCGTGCACGATACCCTCGGCGATCGCGTCTCGCACTGGACCACGTTTAACGAGCCGTTCTGCTCGGCCTACTTGGGCTACGCCAGCGGCGAGCACGCGCCAGGCCTCACCGAACCGCGCTCGGCGCTGGCAACCCTGCACCACCAGCATCTCGCCCACGGCCTGGCGGTGAAAGAACTGCGCGCCCGGGGCACCCAGCAACTCGGCATCACCCTTAACCTGACCAACGCCGTGCCCGATGATCCGGATGACGCCGCCGACCTCGACGCCGCACGCCGCATCGACGCCCTCTGGAATCGGGCATTCCTCGACCCCATCTTCCGCGGCTGCTACCCCGATGACCTTCTGGCGGATGTCGCGGCCCTCGACTTTGTCAGCCTCATCCACGACGGCGACCTCGCCACCATCGCGCAGCCGCTGGACTTCCTCGGGGTCAATTACTACCACGACGACAACGTCAGCGCGCATCCACTGCCCGCCGACAGCCCCGCGGGGTTGCGGCCGACAGACAAGCCGGGCGCATCCCCCTTTGTTGCCTCCGAATTTGTGACCTTCCCGCCGCGCGCCCTGCCGCTGACCGCCATGGGCTGGGAGATCAACGCCCCCGGCCTGACCACCCTGCTGGTGCGGCTCGGGGATGAGTACCGCGGCCTGCCGCCGATGTATGTCACAGAAAACGGTTCGGCCTGGGACGACGTCGTCTCCCTCGACGGCGCCGTGCATGACACGGAGAGGGTCGCCTACCTCGAGTCGCACGTACAAGCGGTGGCGGATGCCATCGCCGCGGGAGCCGACGTGCGCGGCTACTTCGCTTGGTCGCTACTGGACAACTTCGAGTGGGCGTGGGGCTATGAAAAACGCTTCGGCATCATCCGGGTCGACTACGAAACGCAGCAGCGCACCATCAAAGACAGTGGGCACGCGTTTGCCCGCCTGATTCACGGGTCGCGTTCGGTCGCGCCCTAGGATGGTTTTGCCTTCAGAGAGGAGTGCACGGATGACCGCCTCAGTCCCCGCCGGCGCTCCTACCCTCGAAATGGTGGCCGCAATCGCGGGGGTGTCGCGCTCGACGGTCTCCCGAGTAATCAACGATTCCCCCAAGGTCACCCCTGAGGCCCTCGCCGCCGTGCAGGCCGCGATAGAAAAGTTGGGCTACGTTCCCAATCGCGCTGCGCGCAGCCTCGCCAGCCGGCGCACGCAATCGATCGCGCTGGTCATTCCGGAAAACACCGCCCGATTCTTCGCTGACCCCTACTTCGCGACGGTAATTCAGGGCGCGGCAATGCAGGTCGCGACGACCGATTACACGCTCACCCTGCTGATTGCCGCGGAGGGTGATGCCGAAAAGACCCGGCGCTATCTGCAGGCCGGCAATGTCGACGGGGCGCTCGTGCTTTCGCACCACAGCGACGACCTCTCTTATCTAGAACTGGCGCGCGCGATTCCGGTGATCTTCGGGGGCCGCCCGATGAGCGCGGAGGGCGATGACGCTTACTACGTGGATGTCGATAACGTCGCGGCATCCCGCACGGTGACGGGAAACCTGATGGAGCACGGCCGGCGCCGGATCGCCACGATCGCGGGCCCACAAGATATGGCGGCCGGGGTTGACCGCCTTCTCGGCTGGCGCCGAGCGATGCACGACGCGGGCCTGCCCGACGACCTCATCGAATACGGCGACTTCAGCCCCGATAGCGGAGCCTCGGCGATGGCGCGCCTGCTCGAGCGGAGGCTCGACTTCGACGGTGTGTTCATCGCGAGCGCCCAGATGGCCTCTGGTGCCGTACAGGTGTTGCGCGACCGCGGCCTGTCGGTTCCCGAAGACGTGGGCGTGGTTACCTTCGACAACGACTACTTCGCCCAGACCACGCGACCGGCG
>JANXTJ010000235.1 GCA_025352485.1 Salinibacterium sp. | reverse complement strand
GTCATCGTCATCGGCGCCGGCCTCGGTGCCATTGTCGGCGCGGCCGTTCCCGGGCGCGGCGCCTATGGCGCCCTGCTTCTTCCCGCTCTCGGCGCCGCCGTGAGCGCCGCGGTCTGGGTGGGCCTGCTCTGGGCTGGCCTGACCTTTGGTGGCACCTGGATCTGGGTGGCCAGCCTCGGTGCCGGCGTGTTCGTAACTCTGGCAACCGCGCTGCTGCTGCCGCGCCGCCGAACCGCAGGCGACGCCGCACGCCTGACCGAACTGACGCGCAGCGGGGCCTGACCCTTACGCCGGGCGACTCGCTCCGCGGTCAGGCCGCTGCGTCCAGCGGCGTTATAGCGACGCGCTACGCGGTGAGCCCGAGCGAATCCATGCGACGGGTGTGCGCGGCGATGAGCTCGGTGAAGACCGGCTCGATGCGCGCCTCATCTGACTTGTGATTGTCGGAATAGTGCAGGGATGACCGCGCCACCAGCATCGTGTCGCCGACCAACCGTCGCCCCCACATCGCCAGGCGCGACGCGAGCCGCGGATTGGCAGAAATCGCGGCGCTGATCTCGGCGACGAGTACGTCTGCCGCCGCGGTGGTTGAGTAAATCTCGGCCACTCGCCGGGCGGCATCGGCGGGAAGTCCCGGCGCCAGGCGCACGAAGAAGTCGTCGAGGAACCCCGCCGTCAGGAAGCACGTGACCAGACTCTCGTACCAGTCACCGCCGTGCACGGTTCGTTCGAACTCGTCGATCGAGCCGGTGAAAGGTTCCATCGCTGCGGCCGGGGAGCCGCCTGCCGTGCGGATCTCATCCGCCAGCGCCCTGTGCTTACCGATCGAGAGTTCAGCGACCCGCCCGATCGAGGCCTTCGCGGCCACCGTTGGCGCGTTGGACATCGCCCTGGCCAAGTTTTCGAAAAGGGTGAGCTGCACGTAGCAGGCTCTCCCCAAGAATTCGAGCAGCGGCGGGGTGAACTCGACGAGGTCGACCTTCGTCGTGACCTGCCCCTCACTGCGTGAGCGCAGCCGGGGCGCCTCCACGCGGCGGGGTTTACGCGAGAACCAGTTAGCCACTTCGCAAGCTTAGGCGAACGACATGCACCGCCGCAGTGCCCTCTGCGCCGGCTAATCGGGGATCACCGGCTAAACTGAGCCCATGCCTCCCATTCTGGCGGAGGCCCTGCGCCCCAGGACAGAACGGGCGTACCTCGTTACCTGAATAGGCGTACATCTACTGTGACTTTTGCAGAACTCAATATTGACCAGGACATGGTCGACGCGTTGGCAACCAAGGGCATCATTGAGCCCTTCCCGATCCAGACCCAGACGATTCCGATGGGGCTCGCGGGCCAAGACATCATCGGCCAGGCAAAGACCGGAACCGGCAAGACCCTCGGCTTCGGCCTACCGCTCTTGCAGTCCCTGGGTTTCGATCCCGAACCGGGCGTGAAGGCCCTCGTGGTGGTTCCCACCCGCGAGCTGTGCGTGCAGGTTGCCGAAGACCTCGTGCTCGCGGCATCCAATCGCAACACCAAGATCGCCGCCATCTACGGCGGTAAGGCCTATGAGGGCCAGGTCGAAGAACTCAAAGCCGGCGCGCAGGTCGTCGTCGGAACCCCCGGCCGACTGCTCGACCTCGCCTCACAGCGCCTACTGTCGTTGAAAGACGTCAAGGTGATGGTGCTTGACGAGGCCGACAAGATGCTCGATCTCGGGTTTCTCAGCGATATCGAAAAGCTGTTCGCGCAGACCTCGCCCACCCGGCACACGATGCTGTTCTCCGCGACCATGCCGGGCCCGATCGTCGCCCTCGCGCGCCGATTCATGAACCGCCCGATCCACATTCGCGCCACCGACCCCGACGAGGGTCTCACCCAGGCCAACATCAAGCACGTCGTCTACCGTGCCCACAACCTCGACAAAGACGAGGTCATCGCCCGCATTCTGCAGGCAGAAGGTCGCGGCAAGACGGTCGTCTTCACGCGCACCAAGCGCGCAGCTGCCAAGCTCGTCGAAGAGCTCAACGACCGCGGCTTCAATGCCGCTGCCGTGCACGGCGACCTCAACCAGGAGCAGCGCGAGCGCGCCATGGCCGCGTTCAAGGCCGGCAAGAAAGACATCCTGATTGCCACGGATGTCGCCGCCCGCGGCATCGACGTCAATGACGTGACCCACGTGATCAACCACACCATCCCCGACGACCACGACACCTACCTGCACCGTGCCGGCCGCACCGGCCGTGCGGGCAAGACGGGCATCGCCGTGACCTTCGTGGACTGGGACGACATGCACAAGTGGTCGCTCATCAACCGCGCCCTCGAGATGGGCATCCCCGAGCCGACCGAAACCTATTCGTCGAGCCCGCACCTCTTCGAAGACCTTGACATCCCGGTGGGCACCAAGGGTCGCCTGCCCGGCGCACCGCCGGCCCGCGCCCGTGAGGCAGCGCCGTCGTCGGCTGGCCGTGACAGCGGGCGCCCCGCTCGCGGCTCGAGCGGCAGCAGCTCGGGCGGCGACCGTGGTGGTCGCCCGCCGCGCACCGGCGACCGCCCGCCACGCGCAACGACCGACGTCGTTCGCGAGAGCTCAGAGGGCGGCGGCACGCACGACGGTGCCGCCCCGTCACGTCGTCGTCGAACCCGAACCCACCGCGGTGGCGCCAGCAACCCCGGCAATTCCACCCCTCAGCCGTAGTAGGGCGCCGCGCCCGTCCCCCGCGCGATAAGTTTCGTGAGCACTTCGGGCTCCGTGCTGTTCTCGGCGAGCCGGTTCGGTTTGCCCTCGCCGTGGTAATCGCTG
>JANXTJ010000337.1 GCA_025352485.1 Salinibacterium sp. | reverse complement strand
GGCGGGAGTCGGGGCGCTCGCCGTCTACAACGGGGCGGTGATCGGTGAGGCGTTGCGCTCCGGGATCGCCGCGCTGCCCGTCGGCCAGCGCGAGTCGGCCTCCGCTCTCGGCCTGACCACGCTGCAGGTGCGGTTCTCGATTGAATTTCCGCAGGCGTTCCGGCAAATGCTGCCCATCATCATCGCCCAGCTCGTGGTGCTGCTGAAGGACACCTCGCTGGCCTACATCCTCGGCTACCAGGAACTGCTGAATGTCGTACTCAAGCAGGGCCCGACCACCTTCGGCAGCCGCTACCTGTTCACACTGTTCTTCGTGGTCTGGGCGGTCTACCTCAGTGTCAATCTCTCGCTCTCTTGGCTCGCGCGTTTCTTTGCTCGACGCTCGGCCGCCGGCGGTGGCGGGGGCCGAGCGGCCCGCAGGGCGTCGAGGGTGATCGCCCAGCTCGGCGGTGCCGGTGTTGCCGGTGCACGTGCGGGTCTTCCCAGCTCCACCGCAGGCCAGAACCGCTCGACGGCAGAGCACTAAACTTCTCTCTTGTGTCAGATATCAGCCCGATCACAGCTCCGGCGGTAGCCGAAGCGACGGATGCCGCGCTCGCGGCCATCAGCGCCGCCACCTCCATGAGCGAACTCAGGGCGGCCCGCTCCAGCCATGCGGGGGAGGCATCACCGCTCGCCCTGTTCAACGCGAGCATGAAGACCGTTCCTGCCGAGGATCGCGCGAGCGCCGGCAAGCTCATCGGCACGGCGCGGGCGGCGGTCGGGCAGGCACTCGCGTTTCGCGAAGCAGAACTCGCGGTTGCCGAAGAGCACGCCCGACTCGAGACCGAGGCTCTGGATGTCACGGCCGTCGCCTCGCGCTGGCGCAAGGGTGCACGGCATCCGCTCAGCCTGCTCATGGACACCATGGGCGACATTTTCGTGAGCATGGGTTGGGAGATCGCGGAAGGCCCAGAGCTCGAGAACGAGTGGTTCAACTTCGACTCGCTGAACTTTGACGAGGATCACCCGGCTCGCGCCATGCAAGACACCTTCTTCATCGACCCGGTCGATTCGCACCTCGTGCTGCGCACGCACACCAGCCCCGTGCAGATCAGATCGCTGCTCAGCCGGGAACTGCCGGTCTATGTCGTCGCGCCCGGCCGGGTGTTTCGCACCGACGAGCTCGATGCGACTCACACCCCGGTGTTTCACCAGATCGAGGGAATCGCGATCGATAAGGGTCTCACCATGGCCCACCTGCGTGGCACGCTCGAGCACCTCGCCCGCGCGATGTTCGGCGCTGAGGCGAGGATTCGCCTGCGCCCCAACTACTTTCCGTTCACCGAACCGAGCGCCGAGATGGACGTCTGGCAGCCCAACGCCAAAGGCGGCGCGCGCTGGGTGGAATGGGGCGGCTGCGGCATGGTCAACCCCAACGTGCTGCGCGCGGCCGGCATCGACCCCGAACAGTATCAGGGCTTCGCGTTCGGGATGGGCATCGAGCGCACCCTGCAGTTCCGCAATGACATGAACGACATGCGTGACATGGTCGAGGGCGACATTCGCTTCTCCCAGCAGTTCGGGATGGTGGTCTGACATGAGAGTACCGATCAGCTGGTTGCGGGAGTTCGTGGATGTGCCCGCCGACGCCACCGCGGCCGACATTCACGCCGCCCTCGTGAAGGTGGGGTTCGAGGAAGAAGACGTGCACCGCTTCGAGGTCGCCGGCCCCGTCGTCGTTGGGCAGATTCTCTCGTTCACCCCTGAGCCGCAGACCAATGGCAAGACGATCAACTGGTGCCAGGTGGATGTCGGCGAGGGCCAGCCCCGCGGCATCGTCTGCGGGGCGCACAACTTTGCTATCGGCGACAAGGTGGTCGTGTCGCTCCCGGGCGCGGTGCTGCCTGGGCCTTTCCCGATCGCCGTCCGCCAGACCTACGGTCACACCTCTGATGGCATGATCGCCTCAGCCCGTGAGCTCGGCCTCGGTGATGAGCACGACGGCATTCTGCTGCTGAAAAGCCTCGGACTCGATCCCGAGTTGGGTTCGGACGCCATCCACCTGCTGGGCCTCGACGACGTCGCCCTGGAAGTTAACGTCACGCCCGACCGGGGTTATGCGTTTTCAATCCGTGGCATCGCGCGCGAGTATTCCCACTCGACCGGCGCGGCTTTTCGCGACCCGGCCGCAGCGGTCACCCCGGTCGACGCGACCGGATTCTCGGTCACGATTGCCGACGATGGACCGATCCGTGGCCGGAACGGCGTCAGCGTCCTCGTCACCCGCGTGGTGCGGGGCGTTGATCCGAGCCGGCCTACGCCGCCCTGGCTGATGTCTCGATTGCTGCTGGCGGGCATCCGTTCGATCTCGCTCATCGTCGATATCACCAACTACGTCATGCTTGAGCTCGGGCAACCGATCCATGCCTACGACCTCGACAAGATTTCGGGGGGGTTCACGATCCGTCGCGCGAGGGCGGGGGAGAAGTTCGAGACTCTTGACGGCCAGGTGCGCTCGCTCGACGCGCAGGATCTGCTCATCGACGACGCATCCGGTGCGGTTGGTCTCGCCGGGGTGATGGGCGGCGCCTCCACCGAGATCGGCGACGACACCACCAATGTGCTCGTCGAGGCGGGCAACTGGGAGCCGATCTCGATCGCTCGCACCGCGCGTCGGCACAAGCTCTGGAGTGAGGCCGCCCGCCGCTACGAGCGTGGCGTAGACCCGCAGGCCGCGGCTCCCGGTGCCGCGCGCGTCGTTCAGCTTCTCGAGCAGCTCGCCGGTGGCACGGCCGATCCGATCGGTTCGAGCTGGGATGACTCGCGCCCGCCCGCGCCCATCGACCTGCCGGAGCTCTACATCGCCAGCCTCGTCGGGGTGCAGTACTCCGCCGACGAGGTCACCAACTCCCTCACCGCGATCGGTGCCACCGTCGCGGTATCCGACGACGGATGGAAGGTCATGCCGCCGACCTGGCGCCCCGACCTCGACGACAAATCGACTCTGGCAGAGGAGGTCGCCCGCATCGTCGGGTACGACCGGATTCCGTCGATTCTGCCGGTGGCGCCCCCCGGCCGCGGGCTCACCCGCGAACAGCGGCTGCGTCGTGCGACCGCCAACGGTCTCGCGGCCGCCGGTCTCACCGAGGTGCTCGCCTACCCCTTCGTCTCGCAGGCTTCGCATGACCTGTTCGGTTCCCCGGTCGCCGATGGCTCTGCCGCCGGCTCTGCCGCGGTGAAGCTCGCCAACCCGCTCGATCCCGAGGCCGCGTGGATGCGAACCTCGCTGTGGCCGGGGCTCATCGCCATCGCCCGCCGAAACCTGTCCCGTGGGCTGACCGATCTGGCGATCTACGAACTCGGCACGGTGGTGCTTCCCGTCGCGGGAATCGGCTACGGCAGCACGGCGCTCCCCGTGGGCGATGCGCGCCCCTCCGACGACGTGCTCGGTGCGCTTCGCGCGAGCATCCCGCCGCAGCCGTGGCATGTCGGGGCCCTATTCCTGGGGGATGCGACGCCCAAGCAGCCCGGCCAGCCCGCCGTCTCCGCCAGTCTTGCCGACGCGCTGGATGCCGCCCGCCAGATCGCCGCGCTCGTCGCAGCCCCGCTGACCATCGCGACCGGTTCACATCAGGCACTGCACCCCGGCCGCACCGCGGAGCTGCGGGTCGGTGATCGCGTGGTGGGTTATGCGGGGGAGTTGCTGCCCGCCGTG
>JANXTJ010000230.1 GCA_025352485.1 Salinibacterium sp. | reverse complement strand
GTCATCGTCGAGCGACTTGATTCTGGCCACGTGGAAGATGATGACGCAATTTTTGCGGCGGCGGAGAGTTCGAACGAAGACGCGGTGATCGCGAAGTAGTCAGCGGCCCCGGCCCCGGCAACCCTGCCGAGGGCCGGATTGCCGTCGTGCATGGAAGCCCGCTCGGTGTCGGTCATCGCGCCGCGATCCCTCGCGTAAATTAGGGGGAATCATGCCGAACTCTTTCCACGTCTCCGACGAAGTTGCCGCCGCGCTGGCCGCCAATCGCCCTGTCGTCGCCCTCGAATCCACGATCATCTCCCATGGGCTACCGCGCCCGCGAAACCACGAAGCTGCCCGTGAGTTCGAGGCGATCCTGCGGGATGCCGGCGTCACCCCCGCGACGATCGCCGTCTTGGACGGCGTGCCCCAGATCGGCCTCGACGCCGAAGGTGTGCGACGGATCTCGGAGGACGAGCTCGCCAAAGCCAGCGTGCGCGACCTCCCCATCATCGCCGCGAGAGGGACAAGCGCAGCCACGACCGTGGCGGCCACGTCGCACCTGGCGGCGCTCGCCGGCATCCGCGTGTTCGCGACCGGGGGTCTGGGCGGGGTGCACCGCGGGGCGAGCGAGAGTTTCGACGAGTCGGCCGACCTGTCGACGCTGGCGGTCACCGCCATCACCGTCGTGTCTGCCGGCGTGAAGTCGGTGCTCGATATCGCGGCAACGCTCGAGCGTCTCGAGACTTTGAGCGTTCCGGTGATCGGTTTCGGCACGACAATCTTCCCCAGCTTCTGGTTGCGGGAGTCATCGTTCACCCTCGACTGGTCGGTCGAGAACGCCGCCCAGGTCGCCGAGGTCATGAAGGCTCAGGATGCGCTCGGCCACGGTCAGGGCATCGTGGTGGCTAACCCGATCCCGCTGGCTCAGCAGTGGGATCCGACGGAACACGATCGGGTGCTCGCCGAGGCCCTTGCGCTCGCAGCCCAGGCCGGCGTCACCGGCAAAGCGGTCACCCCGTTTTTGCTGCTGAAGATCGTCGAACTCTCCGGCGGCCGCAGCCTCGAGGTGAACCTCGATCTCGCGCGCAACAACGTGCGCGTCGCCGCGCAGATCGCGACGGCCTGGTCGGCCCTGAATGGCTAAGGGCCGCACGCGCGTCGTCTGTTTCGGCGATGTGATCGACGACGTGGTCGCGATACCGCTCGGTCCGATCCGGGATGACACCGACACCGCGTCAGCCATCCGCTTCCGGGCCGGCGGCTCGGCTGCCAACACCGCAGCATGGTTGGGCTCGCTCGGCGCCGAGACCCACTTCTTCGGCGCCGTCAACACGGCCGACGTTGACCGGCATACGGCGCTGCTCAGAGCGCATAACGTCACGGCCCAATTGCGCGGACAGCAGGAGCTGCCCACCGGCGCGATCGTGGTGATCGTCGCCGGGCAGCAGCGCACCATGCTCACCGAGCGTGGTGCGAATGCCCGCCTCGATCCGGCCTGGATCGGCGACGAGCTCCTGGTCGACAGTGCTGTGCTGCACGTGACCGGCCACACCCTGCTCAACGACGCAGGGGCGCATGGCATCGCCGACTTGATTGCGCGGGCGAAAGCCCTCGGGGTCACGGTTTCGGTCGACCCGGGTTCGGCCGGCTTCATCGCCGACTACGGGGTGGCCGAATTTTTCGCCGCCATTGATGGCGCTGACATCATCTTTCCCAGCCTCGATGAGGGCAGGCTGCTCACCGGCAGGGAAGCGCCAGAGCACATCGTCGCGGCGCTCGGCGCGAGCTTCGGCACGGTGGTGTTGACCTTAGGGGTCGCCGGCGTGGTCGTCTTTCACGAGGGGCAGACGATGCGCTTTGCTGCCACAGAGGCTTCCATTGTCGATCCGACCGGAGCCGGGGATGCCTTCTGCGCCGGATACCTCGGGGAGTGGGTGCGGTCGGACGATGTGACGGCGGCTGCCCGCGCGGGGGCGGCCGTGGCATCCCGAGCGGTGGGAATCGTGGGCGGCCGACCGCCCGCCGCAGCTGCCGTTTAGGGGCGCTGAGCCGCCTTCAGAGCGTCATAGGCCGCCAAGGCGTCGCGGCGGGTCTGGGCCAGATCGACGATCGGGGCGGGGTAATCCGCGGTGTCGAGTTCGGGGATCCACCGGTGTACGTAGCGGCGCGCGGCGTCGAACTTGCCCGCCTGCAGTACCGGGTTGAAGATGCGAAAGTAGGGGGCGGCGTCGGCTCCCGAGCCCGCGACCCACTGCCAGTTCGCGGGATTGCTGGCTTCGTCGGCGTCAACGAGGGTGTCCCAGAACCACTGTTCTCCCACCCGCCAGTCGATGAGCAGGTTCTTGATGAGAAAGCTCGCGACCACCATTCGCACCCGGTTGTGCATGGTGCCGGTCTGCCAGAGCTCGCGCATGCCAGCGTCGACGAGCGGGATGCCGGTGCGGCCGGCCCTCCAGGCCGCAAGTTGTGCGGGATCGATCTCGGCCCACGGGAACGCGTCGAAGGCGGGGCGGTAACTCTTCTGCGCAAGCTCTGGGCTGTGGAAAAGGATGTTCCAGTTGAATTCTCGCCAGCCGACCTCGCTGAGGTACTTCGGCACGTTCGCCCGCGCTTGCGGTGACATCGCGCCGTGCAGCCGATCCCAGATCTGGAAGGGGCTCAGCTCGCCGAAGCGAAGGTGCGGGCTGAGTCGGCTGGTGGCGGCGATGCTCGGCTCGTCCCTGCGGTGATAGTCAACGAGATGTTCGTCAACGAAGTTTCCCAGGGTTGCGTGTGCGGCAGCCTCGCCGGGTGTGCAGCTCTCGCGCAGCCCGGCCGCCCAGTCGGGGCTACGAGGCAGCAGCCCCCAGTCGTCGAGCGACTCGGAGCTGGCGTCTGCCATCGCGAGCGAATCGGGTGCCGGCAGGGGGGCGCGCACGGAATTTTCGCGGGCAGCACGCCAAAACGGAGTGAACACTCGGTAGGGGCCGCCCTCGCCGGTTGTCACTGTCCACGGTTCGAACAGCAGGTTGGCATGGAAGCTATGAGCGTCGACACCGCCATCGCGCAGCCGCTGCTTGAGGCGTGCATCGATGTCTTTGGCGGCGCTGTAGCGGCGATTCCAGAAAACGGCCCCTGCCCCCAGCTCGGTCACGAGCGCGGGAATCACCTCTTCGGCGGCGCCACGCTTCAGCGTGAGCCGCCCCCCGAGTTCCTGCAAAGACGCGTCGAGGCGTTCGAGCGAGCCGTGCAGCCACCACTTTGTCGCTCCGCCCAGCGGTCGGATGCCGCGGCTCACCTCATCCAGTAGATAAAGCACGACCAGCGGCTCACCCCGCTGCGCAGCCGCCCACAGCGCCGGATTGTCTGCCAGCCGCAGGTCATCGCGCAGCCAGACGATGCTCGGCCGAGGGGCGGTCACAACGCCGAGTGGGTCAGGCGAAGTGTTGTCGCTCACATTCCCACTGTAGGCAATGAGGCCGACCGGCACTGAATTGTCACGAAGGGTTGCGGTACCGGCATTTCTCGTTGACGGAGACGAGCCGTGATTTCGGGCCGTTAACAGGATTGAGGGTCGGTTCCAGAGGCTTGGAACCGACCCTCTCCCTTGCACCAAGAGTGTCCTGCAATCACATTCCACATCAGCTGCCACAGCAAACAACTTCTGCTCTATAAATGTATAACGGAACGGTAACGCTGTGCAAGTTATCGAACTGTTATTTTTCAACGAGTTTTTTCAGGAGCCCGGCGCGGCCGAAAATCCGCATCCGTAGCCCGGCCCTCGACCCGATCGAGCTGGTGGTTCATGATGGGGTATGGCATTCACGACCGGGCACGCGATGGATGCCTGCGCAGCGTTCCCCGCCGTCGAACTCAGCTATCCATTTGGTGAAGACACCCCGGTATTCAAGGTCGTCGGAAAGATGTTCGCCGTTCTGGACGCCGAAGCCGGGCCGGGCACGATCACCCTCAAGGCCGATCCGGAGGACGCCAAGGCACTGGTGGACACCTTCGCCGACATTGGGCCCGGCTACCACATGAACAAGAAGCACTGGATCTCGGTGCGGCTACCCACCACGACAGCGCCGATGGCGGAGCTGATTGCCGACTCTTACGACCTCGTTGTCGCGGGCCTGCCGCGAGCCAGCCGCCCGACGGGGTAGCAGAACCTCTAGAAGAAGTCGGGGCTGGGGGTCGACGCCTGGCGGATCGACACATCGGCATGCCGGTCGAACCGGTATCCGACACCGCGCACGGTGCGCACGATGTCTTCGAAGTCGCCGAGCTTGGAACGCAGCCGACGCACGTGCACGTCGATGGTGCGCTCGTTGGGGATCTCGTCGTCTGCGGCCGACCAGAGGGAGGAAATGAGCTCGGCGCGATCGATCGTGCGACCCTCGCGCAGCACGAGGTACTGCAGCAGCTCGAACTCCTTGAAGGTCAGAGCGGCCGGCTCGCCGTCGAGGGAGACCCGCTTGCGCGAGATGTCGACGACCACACCACCGCGCGGTTTTGCGGTCGCCGGCTCCTCGAGCTGGCGATGTTTGGCCAGTGCGGCCGGGTCTTGCAGGGCCAGGCGTACGACATCCACGTCTCTGCCGCCAGCGCCGAGCGGCGCGAGGGCCACGGCTGCATAGATCTGGGAGGCGGGAACAAGCTCGGCAAGAAGCTGCTTGAGCTGCTCGACGACGTGACCGAGATCGGTGCCGGCCTCGAGCGCCTTGAACTCGTCGAGCCCGACATAGAGTGCGAAGCCGCGTGCCTCGGTGCCACTGGGCACCGCGCGGAGGCGGCGGGGCTCGGCGGGGGCAGGCAGGTCGCTGATCGGCTGAACGGGGGCGAGAGCTGCGCGGTCGATGATGGCGATGGACATGGTCCGGAGATTCCTTAGTTCGCTGGGGTGAAGGGCCTCTGATGATGAGGTTGTGATCCTTCGGTAACTGCAGTCATGCGAGGAGGAGCACCCGTCGCTATGAGGAGGGGGACCCGGGAGTTCACGCCCTAAGGCGAACGGAACTCGGCGAAAGTTGGCCGACTAGGCACACATTCGACAACACATGACGATACGGATCGACGCGGCCTCGAGCGAGGTCGCAGCGAACGCGTGAACAGTCATGCCAAGTATTATCGGTTATCTGACGGCAAAACGCAAACTTCAGACGGTTCCGTAGAGCCGATCTCCGGCGTCCCCTAGGCCCGGGATGATGTATCCCACCTCATTGAGCTTCTCATCGAGGGCGCCCAGAACGATGGTCACTTCGCGGCCCACGGTCGCCTTTTCGACGGCCGCGACCCCCTCGGGGCTTCCAATCAGGCAGACCGCTGTGACGTCGACGGCCCCTCGCTCGAAGAGGAAATTGATCGCCCCGATCAGGGAGCCACCGGTGGCAAGCATGGGGTCAAGGATGAAGCACTGGCGGTTGGATAGGTCGTCGGGCAGGCGCTGCGCGTAGGTCGTCGGTTGCAGGGTGACCTCGTCGCGCATCATGCCGAGAAAACCGACCTCTGCGGTCGGGATGAGCTTGACCATGCCCTCGAGCATCCCGAGGCCCGCGCGCAAAATCGGCACCACGAGGGGGCGGGGCATGCTGATCGACAGCCCCGTGGTCTTCGCGACCGGCGTCTCGATTTCAACTGCCTCCGTGCGCACATTGCGGGTCGCTTCGTAGGCCAGCAGCGTCATGAGCTCCTCGGTGAGGGCGCGGAACGTCGGCGACGGGGTGTTCTTGTCACGCAGCACCGTCAATTTGTGCGTGATGAGCGGGTGATCGGCAACGTGGACTCGCATATGCTCAATCTACTGTGAGCGGCACCGAGCCTAAAAAGTACGTCGAGTGGATGTCAGCGGCGCTGTTCGAGGCGCGCCGCGCGCGAGACACTGGTGACGTTCCCGTCGCGGCCATCCTGCTGGATGCCGCGGGCAACCGGCTTGGCACGGGGCTCAACGAGCGCGAACTCAGCCACGATCCGACCGCCCACGCGGAGATCATTGCGATCCGCCAGGCCGCGCAGGCCCTCGGCACCTGGCATCTGGAGAACACCACACTGGTGGTCACCCTCGAGCCGTGCACCATGTGCGCTGGCGCGATTCTGCAGGCGCGCATTCCGCGGGTGGTGTTCGGGGCATGGGACGAGAAGGCCGGTGCCGTCGGCAGCGTCAACGACCTGCTGCGCGATCGCCGCCTGCCGCATCGCGTTGAGGTCGTGGCCGGAGTGCTCGCCGCCGAGAGTGCCGCGCTGCTGCGCGGGTTCTTCGACGAAAAGCGCTAGTGGCGCACGCTTAGTCGCTGCCCTTGATGACGATGGCGTCGGTGCTCGGGTGGGCACCGCTTCGCAGGTAGACGTCTGGCTCAATGTAGATCGAGCGGGCGACAGGCACGGCGGCGCGAATCGCGG
>JANXTJ010000228.1 GCA_025352485.1 Salinibacterium sp. | reverse complement strand
CCCGTTACCGGTACCGGCAACCGCGCCCTCAAGTCCCTGAGCGACATGCTCAAGGGCAAGCAGGGTCGATTCCGCCAGAACCTGCTCGGAAAGCGCGTCGACTACTCCGGCCGTTCGGTCATCATCGTCGGCCCGCAGCTCAAGCTTCACCAGTGCGGTCTGCCCAAGCAGATGGCCCTGGAGCTGTTCAAGCCGTTCGTGATCAAGCGCCTGATCGATCTGAGCCACGCGCAAAACATCAAGAGCGCTAAGCGCATGGTCGAGCGGAGCCGCCCGCAGGTGTGGGATGTGCTCGAGGAGATCATCCGCGAGCGCCCCGTGCTGCTGAACCGCGCCCCCACCCTGCACCGCCTAGGTATCCAGGCCTTCGAGCCTCAGCTCGTGGAGGGTAAGGCGATCCAGCTGCACCCGCTCGTGTGTGCCGCATTCAACGCCGACTTCAATGGCGACCAGATGGCAGTTCACCTGCCGCTGTCGGTCGAGGCGCAGGCAGAGGCTCGCGTGCTCATGCTCGCGTCGAACAACATCCTGAAGCCGTCTGATGGACGCCCGGTCACCCTGCCCACGCAGGACATGATCATCGGGCTGCACCACCTGACGACGCTGAAAGATGGCGTCACCGGTGAGGGCCGCGCGTTCTCCTCGGTTGCCGAGGCGATCCTCGCGTTCGATCAGCACACGCTCGACCTGAACGCCAAGGTTCGCATCCGCCTGGAAGACATCCACTTTGCCGAGGGTGAGGCCCCCGAGGGCTTCGTGCAGGGCAAGACGGTGCTGCAGAGCACGACCCTGGGTCGCGCGCTGTTCAACGAGGCGCTTCCGGCCGACTATCCGTACATCGAAGCGGTCGCCGACAAGAGCCAGATCTCGGCGATTGTCAACGACCTCGCCGAGCGGTACCCGAAGGTAGAGGTCGCTGCGGCGCTTGACCGCATTAAGGACGCCGGTTTCCACTGGGCCACCCGCTCCGGTGTCACCGTCGCTCTGTCTGACATCGTGACGCCGCCATCGAAGCCCGAGATCATCGCGCGCACCGAGAAGCTCGCCGCGAAGGTTCAGGACCAGTTCGACAAGGGCCTCACGACCGACGCCGAGCGTCGCCAAGAGCTCATCGAGATCTGGAACAAGGCCACCGCAGAGGTCGCCACCGCGATGCAGGACAACTTCAAGACCGACAACAACATCAACCGCATGGTGTCGTCGGGTGCTCGTGGTAACTGGATGCAGGTTCGCCAGATCGCCGGTATGCGTGGCCTCGTGTCGAACCCGAAGGGTGAGATCATTCCTCGCCCGATCGTGCACTCCTATAAGGAGGGCCTGACCGTAGCCGAGTACTTCATCTCGACCCACGGTGCTCGCAAGGGCTTGGCCGACACCGCGCTGCGCACGGCCGACTCCGGGTACCTCACCCGTCGTCTGGTCGACGTCTCGCAGGATGTCATCATCCGCGAGGCCGACTGTGGCTCGACCAAGGGGCTCGACATGCCGATCGCCGCACAGGATGCCGCAGGCAACTGGGTGCTCGACTCGAACGTCGAGAACTCGGTCTACGCTCGCAGCCTTGCTGCCGAAGCGGTGGACGCCAAGGGCAAGGTCATTGCCGAAGCTGGCGCCGACGTCGGTGACGTGCTGCTCGACACCCTGCTCGCCGCTGGTGTTCACGACATCAAGGTGCGCTCAGTGCTCACCTGTGAGTCGGCCGTCGGTGTGTGTGCGGCGTGCTACGGCCGGTCGCTTGCAACCGGTCTGCTCGTCGACATCGGTGAGGCCGTCGGCATCATTGCGGCCCAGTCGATTGGCGAGCCCGGCACGCAGCTGACGATGCGTACCTTCCACACCGGTGGTGTGGCATCCGCCGACGACATCACGCAGGGTCTGCCCCGGGTTACCGAGCTGTTCGAGGCTCGCACGCCCAAGGGTGCTTCCCCCATCGCGGAGGCCGCCGGTCGCATCACCATCGAGGACACCGATCGGGCTCGCCGCCTGATCCTGACCCCCGACAACGGTGATGAGCCAATTGCCTACCCGGTGCTTCGTCGCGCGACCCTGCTGATCGAAGACGGCCAGCACGTCGACCTCGGCCAGCAGTTGCACATCGGAAACCTCGACCCGAAGGAAGTTCTTCGCGTCAAGGGTGTCCGTGCCGTGCAGCTTCACCTGGTCGACGGCGTGCAGGGTGTGTACCGCTCACAGGGTGTGCCCATCCACGACAAGCACATCGAGGTCATCGTTCGCCAGATGCTTCGCAAGGTGACGGTTGTCGACCACGGTGACACCGGGCTGCTGCCCGGCGAGCTCGTCGATCGGCTCAAGTACAACGAGCTGAACCGTTCAGCGCTCACCGAGGGCAAGCAGACCGCATCGGCTCGTCAGGAGGTCATGGGTATCACCAAGGCATCCCTGGCGACCGAGTCCTGGCTGTCGGCCGCGTCGTTCCAGGAGACCACGCGTGTTCTCACGCAGGCCGCCATGGAGGGCAAGTCCGACCCGCTCATGGGCCTCAAGGAGAACGTCATCATCGGCAAGCTCATCCCGGCCGGAACGGGTCTGCCGCGTTACCGCGACATATCTGTCGAGGCGACCGATGAGGCGAAGTCGGAGCGCTACCCGAACCGCATCTTCACGGATGAGTCGGTATTCAGCGAGAGCGACTTGAGCTTCGTCGATTTCGACAGCTTCAGCTCTGACGACTACACCCCCGGAACGTACAACTAGCGGGTGCAGTAGTTCACGAACGGCTCGTCACCCTCGCGGTGGCGGGCCGTTCGTCGTTAAGCTGGGGGTAGCACCCCCGTTTGGGTGCCATACGAACGGGTGGCTGGTGGATTGCGGGCGGCACTGCAACCATCGAATTACCAACCCGGAGCACAGCCATGAACACACGTGCCATTGATGACCTGTTAGACCAGAGCCTTTCTGCGTGGTGCAGCGAGGTTTCGTTGTGGATGCCAGACTCCTCGGGCGCGCCGCGTCAGTGCGGTGCTTACCACGGTGAGCTCACCCCGATCATCGACCCGGAAGAGTGGCCGCACGAGCTGGTCGACAACTTTGCCGCGGCGATCGACTGGGTGGTGAGGCAGGTGGCCGAGTCCGACATCGAGGATCGCCTGGGTGATCCGGAGGCTATGGTGGTCGCCGCACGGTGTACCGTGATGGCCATGCTCGTGCGGCACCGCGGTGACATTTCGGACGTGCTGGAGCAGTGCATCCGGTATCGGCTGCTGGCCTTCGAAATGTTCGAACGCGAGCTTGCCGAGCTGGTCGGCTTCTAGCTGGCCTCGGTCCGGGCGTCCGGCCCCATTAATGGCCCACGTCATGTACTCGGCAGGCCGAGTACCCTTGTCAGGTGAAGTACGCGAATTCGGTCATTGACCTGGTCGGCAACACCCCGCTGGTGCGTCTGAATAAGGTCACGGACGGCATTGCCGCGACCGTGCTGGTGAAGGTCGAGTACTTCAACCCGGGTGGCTCATCGAAAGACCGCATCGCGACGCGCATCATCGATGATGCCGAGGCCAAGGGGCTGTTGAAGCCCGGCGGCACGATCGTGGAACCGACCAGCGGTAACACCGGCATCGGCCTTGCCCTGGTGGCACAGCAGCGCGGCTACCGCTGCGTCTTCGTGCTGCCAGACAAGGTGGGCGAAGACAAGCGCAGCGTGCTCACCGCCTACGGCGCCGAGATCGTCGTCACCCCGACCGCGGTCGCGCCGGACAGCCCCGAGAGCTACTACAGCGTCTCGGATCGACTGGCGCGCGAGATTCCCGGTGCCTATAAGCCGAATCAGTACGCGAATCCTAACGGGCCGCTCAGCCACTACGAGACGACCGGCCCTGAGGTGTGGCGCGACACCGAGGGTCTGGTGACCCATTTCGTGGCCGGCGTGGGCACCGGCGGCACGATCAGCGGGGTCGGCAAATACCTCAAAGAGGTATCCGGCGGCGCCGTGCAGATCATCGGAGCCGACCCCGAAGGGTCGGTGTACTCCGGCGGCACTGGGCGCCCGTACCTCGTCGAGGGTGTCGGCGAAGACTTCTGGCCCGCCGCGTACGACCCGTCGGTCGTCGACCAGATCATCGCGTCATCCGATGCCGAATCATTCGCGATGACCCGTCGGCTGGCGCGCGAGGAGGGGCTGCTGGTCGGCGGCTCCAGTGGCATGGCGGTCGCATCCGCACTCAAAGCGGCGGCCAGCCTGGGCAAAGATGACGTGATGGTGATCCTGCTGCCCGACGGGGGCAGGGGCTACCTCGGCAAAATTTTCAATGAGAAGTGGATGCGCTCCTACGGCTTCGGGGGAGACACCGACGAGCGCACGGTCGCCGACGTTCTGGGCGGCAAGACCGGGCAGCTGCCGGACCTGGTTCACGTGCATCCGACCGACACCGTGCGTGATGCGATCGCGATCATGGCCGAGTTCGAGGTGTCGCAGATGCCGGTGCTGACCGCGGAGCCGCCCGTGGTGATGGGCGAGGTGATCGGGTCGATCGATGAACGCTCGCTGCTGGAGGCCGTCTTCAGCGGGGGCGCGAAGATGACTGACGCGGTTAAAGAATTCGTCGGTCGGCCGCTGAGCCTGATCGGTGTGCACGAGTCGGTGGGTGCGGCCAAGGCGGCCCTCGCGAGCGCAGACGCGCTTCTCGTCACTAACGACGGTAAGCCCGCGGCCGTACTCACCCGCCACGACCTGTTGACCTTCCTCTCCCACTAGAACCGAGACACCGTGCCTGACGCTCTTTCCGACCACGACTTCGCCTTCGCCACGCGGGCCATCCACGCAGGGCAGGCGTTCGATCCCACCACGGGGGCGGTCGTACCGCCGGTCTACTTCACGTCGACCTTCGTGCAAGATGGCATCGGCGGATTCCGCGGCGGCTACGAATACGCCAGGGCCGCTAATCCGACCCGCGACTCGCTGCAAGAACTGCTGGCGTCGCTCGAGGGCGGAGCACGGGCCTTCAGCTTTGCCTCAGGGCTGGCTGCGGAGGACACCCTGCTGCGCGCCGTGCTGAAGCCCGGCGCCCACATCGTGATGGGCAACGATGTCTACGGCGGCACGCACCGGCTGGTGAATCGGGTGTTTGTGCCGTGGGGGGTCACCCTGACCACGGTCGACATGACCGACCTCGACCTCCGCCGCGGCGCCGACGCCTCCTGGTCCGAAACGCTTGATAGTTTGCGCGCGCCCCGCAAGCGGGATCAGTACCTTTCCGACTGGCGCAAAGAGAGCCCGATCCGCCCCGTGATTTTCGAAGACATCGGCTCGCTCGATAACCACTATGTG
>JANXTJ010000226.1 GCA_025352485.1 Salinibacterium sp. | reverse complement strand
ATGGAAGTATGACGCGGGCGTCGACGGGCGCGCCACGGTCATGTTGTTCTCGGCGCACAACTGGAGGTAGCGCTCGATCCGGGCCGACGAGTGGTCGGGGCCTTGGCCCTCGTATCCGTGCGGTAGTAGCAGCACGACGCTGGAACGCTGGCCCCACTTTTGCTCGGCGCTGGAGATGAATTCGTCGATGATGGTCTGCGCGCCGTCGGCGAAGTCGCCGAATTGGGCCTCCCAGAGCACGAGCGCGTCCGCGCGCTCCACCGAATAGCCGTACTCAAAACCCAGTGCCGCGTACTCGCTCAGCAGCGAGTCGTAGATCCAGAAGCGCGCCTGATTTTGTGCGAGGTTGGCCAGCGGCAGCCATTCTTGGCCGTTCTCGCGGTCGTGCAGCACCGCGTGCCGCTGAACGAAGGTGCCGCGGCGGGTGTCTTGGCCGGCCATCCGAACGGGGGTGCCCTCGAGCAGCACAGAGCCGAGCGCGAAGAGCTCTCCCATCGCCCAGTCGATCGCGCCGGAGCGACTCATTTCGGTGCGCTTGTTGAGCAGTGCCTGCAGCTTGGGGTGCACCGTGAAGCCGACGGGGGGGTTGGCGTGGGCGTCCCCAATGAGGCGGATGATGGCCTCGTCGACGCCGGTGGTTACCGGCTCGCCCACGGCGCTGTCCAGCGGGGATTGAGGCTTTTCGAGGTCGGCGATGGCACCGCTGATGATGGGCATCGAACCGGTCTGCGCCGCATGAGTCTCGGCAAAAGCCCGCTCGAGGCGATCCTGGAAGTCGAGGTGGCTCGCCTCGTATTCCTCCTGGGTGATGTCACCGCGGCCGACGAGGGCCTCCGTGTACAGCGTGCGAACGGACCGTTTGGCCTCGATGAGGTTGTACATCAGCGGCTGCGTCATCGAGGGGTCGTCGCCCTCGTTGTGGCCGCGGCGTCGATAGCAGACCAGGTCGATGACGACGTCGCGGTGGAACTCCTGGCGATAGGCGAAGGCGAGCTCTGCCACGCGCACGACGGCTTCGGGGTCATCCCCATTCACATGGAAGATGGGTGCCTGAATGGTCTTGGCGACATCCGTGGAGTAGGTGGAGGTGTGTGCCTCGGCCGGCGGGGTGGTGAAACCGACCTGATTGTTGATGTTGATGTGGACGGTTCCGCCGGTGCGGTATGCGCGCAGTTGCGACATCTGCAGGATCTCGACCACGATGCCCTGGCCGCTCATGGCGGCGTCGCCGTGCACCATGATCGGCAGCACGGTGAACGAGCCGATCGGCCTGCGGTCTTGCTTGGCCCGCACGATTCCCTCGAGCACGCCGTCGACGGCCTCGAGGTGCGAGGGGTTGGCGGCGAGGTAGACCGGAATCTGCCGGCCGGAGGCAGCGGTGAAGGTGCCCTCGGTGCCGAGGTGGTACTTCACATCGCCAGAGCCCTGAACCGTCTTGGGATCTTGGGTTCCCTCGAATTCGCGGAAAATCTGGCCGTAGGTCTTTCCGGCGATATTGGTGAGCACGCTCAGGCGACCACGGTGGGCCATGCCGATGGCAACCTCCTCGAGGTTGACCTCCGCCGCCTTCTGGATGACAGCATCCAGAAGAGCGATCGTCGACTCGCCGCCCTCGAGACTGAAGCGTTTCTGGCCGACGTACTTGGTCTGCAGGAAGGTTTCGAAGGCCTCTGCCTCGTTGAGCTTTCCGAGGATGCGCATCTGCTCGTCATGGCCGGGCTTGGAGTACGGCTTCTCGAGGTGATCTTGGATCCAGCGCCGCTGCGCGGGGTCTTGGATGTGCATGTACTCGATGCCGACGGTGCGGCAGTAGGCATCCCGAAGCATGCCGAGGATCTCGCGCAGCAGGGCGGAGCGCTTGCCGCCGAAACCCCCGGTAACGAACTCGCGGTCGAGATCCCAGAAGGTCAGCCCGTGGCTGGAGATATCGAGGTCGGGATGCGAGCGCTGGCGGTACTCGAGCGGGTCGGTATCGGCCATGAGGTGACCGCGCACCCGGAACGAGTTGATGAGCTCCTGAACGCGAGCAACCTTGTTGACGTTGTCGGCGAGGTCGACGCTGATGTCAGCTGCCCAGTGGATCGGCTCGTACGGGATGCGCAGCTCCGCAAAAATTGCCTCATAGAACTGGTGCTCGCCGATGAGGCGCTCGTGAATTTTCTTGAGGAATTCGCCGGAGCCCGCGCCCTGGATGACCCGGTGATCGTAGGTGCTCGTGAGCGTGATCGTCTTGCCGATGCCGAGGTCGGCCAGCGTTCGGGGGGAGGCCCCCTGGAACGCCGCCGGATACTCGAGCGCCCCTGCACCGACGATGGTGCCAGCGCCGCGCATCAGGCGCGGAACCGAGTGCTCCGTGCCGATACCGCCCGGGTTGGTCAGCGAGATCGTGTTGCCGGCGTAGTCTGCCGCCGTTAGTTTGTTGGCGCGGCCGCGGGCCACGACATCCTCGTAAGAAACCAAGAATTCGCCGAACCCCATGGTGTCAGCGCGCTTGATTCCGGGCACGACGAGCGAGCGGGTGCCATCCGGTTTCGGGATATCGATCGCGATACCGAGGTTGATGTGCGCGGGCGTCACGACAGAGGGCTTGCCCTCCGGCTCGTCGTAGTAGACGTTCTGGCTCGGAAACTCCTTGAGCGTTTCGACGATCGCCCATGCGATGAGGTGTGTGAAAGAGACCTTGCCGCCGCGAGACCGCTTGAGGTGGTTGTTGATCACGATGCGGTTATCGATCATGAGCTTGGCCGGGATGGTGCGCACGCTGGTCGCCGTGGGCACGGTGAGGCTGGCATCCATGTTGGCGGCCAGCGCCTTCGATGCCCCCTTGAGCGGCGCGACCGCGTTTTCGGGTACGACGGCCGGCTCGCCATCTGCCGTCATCGCGGTGACGGGGGATGTCGGGGGCGCGTCGGCCGGAATCGGCTGCGGCTTCGCTCGCACGGAGGTGGTCTTCGCGACGGGCTGGCTGCCGGTGATCGGGGGCGCAGCGGGAGCCGGGTCAGGCGTGGCGGGCAAAGCGGCAGCAGGCGCAACGACGGGAGGGGCGGCCGCGGGGAGCACCGGCAGCGTGATCGTCGAGGTGGGGGTCGGGTCGGTGGGACTGTCAGCCGCGAGGGTGGAATGGTAGCTCTCGAGCACCGGCCACCAGGATTGGTCTACCGAGTTTTTGTCGACGATGTACCGCTCGTACATTTCGTCGACGAGCCATTCATTAGCTCCGAATTCGCCGGAAGTATCCCCATCAGGTGTTACTCCGGTCACGTGGCTCGACACAGCCGACCGCCCACTTTCGCGTCTCGTAGTCGCGGCCCTGCCGCGAGGTTCTGCCGTGCATCCACCCAAGGACACACCACCACGATCTTAATCGACTTTCCCGAACGACCGCCCACCGCCCACCGGGCAGATAGCGTTAAAACCATGCGCTTTTATGAGACGACCCCGGTGCACGACCTCACCTACTCTGACGTGTTCCTCGTTCCGGCCCGATCCGCGGTGACCAGCCGGCTGGACGTGTCGCTAGCGCCACTGGATGGCACGGCGGCGAGCATCCCGATCGTTTCGGCAAATATGAACTCGGTCACCGGGCCGCGACTGGCCGCAACCCTGGCCCGCCGCGGTGGGCTGGGCGTGTTGCCGCAGGACCTGCACGCCGACGAGTTGGACGCCGCGATCCGCTGGGTCAAAGCGCAGCCGGTCGCTTTTGACGCCGCCGTAAACCTGCGCCCCAGTGACACCGTCGCAGCGGCGCTTGCCCAGCTTCCGCCGGTGGTGGGGCAGGGGATCGTCATCCACGACACCGACGGCAGTTTTCTCGGCGCGATTCCGGCCGAGCGGTTGGCTCACGCGCTGCCGGATGCCCCGCTGGGTGATCTGCTCGGCACTCGGCTGCCCGAGCTTGAGGCGACCGACCTGCACGGCCCGCGTGCCGCTTTCGACCTGATGGTGGCCGCAGGCCTGGAGTTTGCACCCGTGCTCAGCGGAGGCCGGGTGGTGGGCACCCTCAGCCGAACGGGCGCTCTTCGCTCGACTCTCTACACGCCAGCGCTGGATGGCGACGGCAGGCTGTCGGTGGCCGCGGCCATCGGCATTAACGGCGATGTGGCGGCCAAGGCGAGAGCCATTGTTGCCGCCGGCGTCGATGTCATCGTCATCGATACCGCACACGGACATCAGGACGCCATGGTTCGCGCGATCGAGACGGTCGCGAAGCTCAATTTCGGCTTGCCGATTGTGGCCGGAAATGTCGTGACGGCACAGGCCGTGCGCGATCTGGTGGGCGCGGGTGCCACGATCATCAAGGTCGGCGTCGGGCCGGGTGCGATGTGCACGACTCGGATGATGACGGCCGTCGGGCGCCCCCAGTTCTCTGCCGTTCTGGAGACGGCGGACGCGGCTCGCGAGTTGGGCGCGCACGTCTGGGCCGATGGCGGCGTGCGCTATCCGCGAGACGTGGCACTGGCCTTGGCCGCGGGGGCCGCATCGGTGATGATCGGCTCCTGGTTCGCCGGCACCATCGAGGCGCCAGGTACTCTCGCCCTCGACGGTGACGGCCGTGCCTACAAGGAGAGCTGGGGCATGGCATCCACGAAAGCGGTGAAAGAGCGCTTCGAGGGCCTGGATGCCTACGAACTGGCTCGCAAGACGCTATTTGCGGAGGGCATCTCTAGCTCGAAAATCTACTTAGACCCGTTGCGCCCCTCTCTGGAGGACCTGATCGACATGATCACCTCTGGGCTGCGCAGCTCGCTGAGCTATGCCGGCGCGACGACGCTCGCCGAGTTTCACGAACGAGCCCTGGTCGGCATCCAGTCGGCGGCGGGCTACGAGGAGGGCAAAGCGTTACCGGTGAGTTGGTAGCCAGAACCTGTATGGTTTTATGGTAATGAACGACCCTCCCAGTAGCCGCTTCGCTGGCGTCGCCGATGTATGAGTTGCTCATGCTCGCGGCAGGCGTCCTCCTGACCATCGGCACCGGGTTCTTCGTGGCGAGCGAGTTTTCGCTGGTCAATCTCGATCGATCCGACCTCGAAGTTCGTGAGGAGCGCGGCGAACGCGGCCTGCGCCCGGTCATCTCTGCGCTCAAGCACACCTCGACGCACCTCTCCAGTGCCCAGCTCGGCATCACCATCACGACCCTGCTGACCGGCTTCACGCTCGAGCCGGCGTTCAGCAGTTGGCTGGCCGTGCCGCTGACGGCGCTCGGGATGCCGCGGCAGGCCGTCACGGTGCTGGCAACGCTTCTCGCCATCACGCTCGCCACCCTGCTCTCGATGATCATCGGCGAGCTGGTTCCGAAGAGTTTTGCGCTCGCCATCCCGCGCGCGACCGCCAAGGTCGTCGTGCCGTTCCAAGTGGTTTTCACGGCCGTCTTCCGCCCGGCGGTGATGGTGCTGAACAACTCGGCGAACGGTCTGCTGAGAATGATCGGCGTCGAGCCAAAGGAGGAGCTTTCCGGTGCAAGAACCGCGGAAGAGCTCACCTCGTTGCTGCGTCGTTCCGCGCGGGAGGGCAGTCTCGATGGTGGCACCGCCACGCTGCTGGCCCGAACTCTCGCCTTCGCCGATCACACCGCGCAAGACGTCATGACGCCCCGGCTGCGCGTCGCGAGCGTCGACCGCATTCAGACCGCGCAGGATGTTATCGATCTCGCCCGCCGAACCGGGTTCTCCCGCTTCCCCGTCATCGACGATTCGATTGACGACGTGGTGGGGATTGTGCACGTCAAGCAGGCGGTGGCCGTTCCGCGCGAGAAACGCGCGGCCGTACCGGTGTCGGCGCTGCAGTCCGATGCCCTTCGTGTCCCCGAGACGATGAAACTGGACTCCCTGCTGGCCGAACTCCGCGGCCGCGGCTACCAGATGGCGGTCGTGGTTGACGAATACGGCGGCACCGCTGGGGTCACCACGCTCGAGGATCTCGTCGAAGAGCTGGTGGGCGAGGTGTCCGACGAGCACGACCGCACCAAGGCCGACGTGGTTCGCTCCCGCGATTGGTTCACTTTCCCCGGCATCCTGCGCCCGGATGAGCTGCTCGAGCGCACCGGGGTGGTCGTGCCGGAAGAGGGGCCTTACGAGACCGTAGCCGGCTGGCTGATGAGCGAACTCGGCAGGCTTCCGGTCGCCGGCG
>JANXTJ010000191.1 GCA_025352485.1 Salinibacterium sp. | reverse complement strand
AGCCGCGGCCGGGTGATGTTGACGCCCTGGATGCGGTCGAGGCGGCCCCGACGGTTCGTGCGCAACAGCACCCCGCTGCGCACCTCGACCAGTTCGTCTGTGATGCGGAAGGTGTGCGCCCGCCACGAGATGTAGAAGGCGAGCGTAAACAGCAGCAAGCCGAGCGCAACCACGCCGAGTGCCACCGCACCCCAGCCATTGTCCACGATCCATTCGACCGGATCCCCGCCATAGTGTGGCCCGCCGATCACGAGGTTGATCAGCAGATCGCGCAGGTTCACCAGGATCACCCCGGCGATCGCGATGAACGCGATCCCGCCGCGCAGTAGTGGCGTCGCGGGATGCAGCCGGTGCCATTGACCGTCAGCCAGCCGCGACCCCGTGCTGATCGCCTCTGGCGCGGACCGGGGGCCGCCGGAGCTCACAGCCCGGCCCTGCGGCTCTCGGCCAGAGCCACGAGTTGGTCGCGCAGCTCTTCGGCGTCTGCCGCGACCAGCCCGGGGATGGTCACCCCTGTGGATGCCGCGGCCGTCACAAACTTCAGCTCGCTGAGCCCCACCGCTCGCGCCAACGGGCCCCTGTTGATGTCGACGAGCTGCATGCGGCCGTAGGGCACCGACACGAAACGCTGGAACATCAGCCCGCGCCGGAACAGCAGATCATCGGGGCGCAACTGGTACCCGATCGAGCGCACCCGGCGTGGCACGAGGATGAGCGCGATAAGGAAGATCAACGCGAAGGCAGCCGGCAGCGCGAACAGATATGCGTTGTGGCTGACGACCGCCGGGATCGACGTCCCGGCGACGACGACCAGCCCAAAGACGAGGGTGCCGACGAAATCGACCACGACGTATTTCGGGGAGACCCGCTGCCATGGCGTGGCGACCGGTTCGAGCCTCGGCGTCATCGTGCCTCTCCCCGAAGCGGCATCTGGTCGTTCTTGTCCTCGTCGTCTGGCGGGATGAAGCACCAGTGCTCCGCGACGAGGCCAGCGACGAGAAGAAGCGCGGCCGCAATCGCGGTGCCGATCGCGGCCGTCACAGAGCCCACGGCCGGCAGCACCGAGCGGCTCAGCAGAAAGACGGTGATCCCCAGCCCGCCACCAGCGACCAGCGCGCCGCTCAGGCTCGAGGCCTTCGACAGCATCACGACCCGCGTCGCGTAAAACGGGTCGATGCGGGCATTCGGCAGGCCACGCGACACCCGGCGCACCGGCCGCGCCAGAACGATCAGGAGCACGGCGATCAGCACCAGGGCGACGATGAGGGTCAGCGGCGGTATGACGATGGGGCGGCCGGCGGCGGCAAGCCCGGTCTCGAGCAGCCAGGTGATTCCGCCGCCCAGCACGGCGACCAGCACGAGATGCAGTGGCGAAGTTCGGGTCACGACAGCGGCTCCGCGGGGTAGACGGTGGGGTGGTCGCCGGTTGCGGCGAGCAGGTCGGCGATAGTACCGCGGCCGGGCAGTGCGGCATCCGGTTCGATCTCAAGCCACGGCGCGAGCACGAAAGCCCGCTCCCACGCGCGCGGGTGGGGAACGCTCAGGTCGGGCTCGTCGATCGGGCCACCGGCGAACTGCACAATGTCGAGGTCGAGGGTGCGATCCCCCCAGCGAACGTCGCGCAGTCGGCCAAACTCCGCCTCGATGCCCTGCAGCCCCCGCAGCAACTCGCGCGGCCCAATGGCGCAGCGCACCGCGATCACCGCGTTCAGATAGCTGGGGGCGCTGCTGTCCACGCCGTGCGGTTTGAGTGCGGGAGTCTCGATGAGACCGGATGCCCGCAACACCCGAACGCCTGGCAGCGCATCGATCTGACGGATCGCGCCACGGATGGTGGCCTCCCGGTCACCCAGATTGCTGCCGAGGGCGAGCACCGCGGGCGCATCCATCAGGATCCGCTCCTGGCGGATCACGGGTTGAGCCCAAAACCGGCCGCGACGGAGCGCGGCCGGTTGGCCCTGGTGATCGTCACAGCAACGTCGGCGAAAGGAACGGCGATCGGAGCGCTCGGCTTGTGAATGGTGACCCGCGTGACCCGCGCCGCGTCGTGAGCGAGCACCACCGCGGCCACCCGCTCCGCCACCGTCTCGATGAGGTCGACGGGGTCGCTCTCGACGGCGGCCACGATTTCGGCCGCCAGATCGCCGTAGTGAATCGTCTGCGCCAGATCGTCCCGCGCGGCGGCAGCCGCGAGATCCAGAAATACGGTCACGTCGATGACGAAAACCTGGCCGGTGCGACGCTCCTCCTCGAGCACACCGTGAAAGGCAGCGGCGCGCAGCCCGGTCAGAGTGATCTCGTCGAGGTCAGGTCCTAAGTTCATGGCTGTTCCCCGCTCATGTCTGTTGCGCTGTTCATGATTGTGCCCCGCTCGTCCAGGCCGCCGCGACCGCAAGCGCCGCCCTGGTGGCGACGACATCGTGCACGCGCACCCCCCACGCGTTCGCCCGTGCTGCGAGGGCCGCGACCACGACCGATGCGTCATCCCTGGCCGCGGCGGGCGCACCTTCGGGCGCGAACGGCGCGAGAAACCGCTTCCGCGAGGCGCCCACCAGAATCGGATGCCCGAGACTGGCCAGCCGGTCGAGGTGGCCCAGCAGCTGCCAGTTGTGCTCGGCGGTCTTGGCGTATCCGAGCCCCGGATCAAGGATCACCCGCGCGGGATCGATACCGGAGACCGTCATCTCGGCCAGCCGAGCGGCCAATTCGGTGCGCACGCCGACCACAACGTCATCGTATTGCGCCAACTTCTGCATGTCGGCGCTGAAACCCCGCCAATGGCTGGCCACGTAGTCGAGCCCCAACTCGGCAACGGTCGAATACATGTCGGGGTCGGCCAGTCCGCCGGACACATCGTTGATCAGCCGCGCGCCCAGCTCTGCCGCCGCACGCGCCGTGCGAGCGTTCATCGTGTCGACACTCACCGTGACTCCGGCGTCGACGAGCTCGCTGATCACCGGGATGACGCGGCCACACTCATCATCGACGGCAACACGTTCGGCGCCCGGGCGGGTGGACTCCCCGCCCACGTCGACGACATCGGCGCCCTGGTCACGCATCTGGAGCCCGCGCGCGACGGCGCGCTCGATCTGCTCGTACTCGCCGCCATCGCTGAACGAATCGGGCGTCACGTTGAGGATGCCCATGATGATGGTCACCGGGGAGCCCCCACGAGGGCCAGCACGCCCGCCTGCTGCACCGGGTCGCAGAGCGCACCCCGGCTGGCCACGGTCACGGTAGAACTGTCGGCCTGCAGCGATCCCCGCGCCGACACGCAACCGTGCACGGCATCGAGCACCACGAGCACGCCGCGGGCGGCGAGGCCGCGGTGCACGGCATCCGCAATCTCCTCGCCGAGTCGCTCCTGTAACTGCGGCCGCGACGCGAGAGTGTCGACGACCAGCGGCAGCCGGCCGAGGCCCACAATGCGGTCGCCAGGGAGGTAGGCCACGTGCGCTACCCCCGCGAACGGCAGCAGGTGATGCTCGCAGGTGGAGCGAAACCGGATGTCGCGCACCAGCACGAGGTCGCCCACCCCGTCGGTCGGCACGCTCTCTTGCAGATGCTCGAGCGGATCAGCGCCGAGCCCGGAGAAGAACTCGGCGTAGGCCTGCGCGACCCGGCGCGGAGTGGCGGCGAGGCCGGGCCGCGCCGGATCCTCGCCAATGGCGGCAAGAATCTCGGCGACGGCCGCTTCGATGCGCCCGGAGTCAATGGCCACGAAGGTCCTAGGCGGTGGCGATGCCGGGGGTCTTGCGGGGGCGCGGGGCGCGGCGCGGCTTGACAGTCACGTCTGACTCGACGCCACCATCGACCAGGCCGGGGTCTACCGGAATCTTCAACGGCACCTTCACCGGCGGGCGGCTGGAAACCGGGCGCGCATCGCTCGAGAGCCACTGCGGGCGCTCCGGCAACTTGGTGATGTTCTCGAAGATCTTTGCGAGCTGCACGTGATCGAGAGTCTCTTTTTCGAGCAACTCGGTGGCGAGCATGTCGAGCGTGTCGCGGTTGGTGTTGAGCACCTGCCAGGCCTCGTCGTGGGCCTGATCGATCAGCGCACGCACCTCAGCATCGATTGTCTCCGCGATGGTGTCTGAGTAGTCGCGGCTGGCCCCCATGTCGCGGCCAAGGAACGGCTCGCCCGCGGTGAGCCCGAGCTTGACGGAGCCCACCTTCGTGCTCATGCCATATTCGGTGACCATCCTGCGGGCGATCGCCGTGGCCTTCTCGATGTCATTGGATGCCCCGGTGGTCGGGTCATGGAACACGATTTCTTCGGCCACTCGGCCGCCCATCGCGTAGGCCAACTGGTCGAGGAGCTCGTTACGGGTCACGGAGTACTTGTCTTCCAGGGGAAGGACCATCGTGTACCCCAGCGCCCGGCCGCGCGGCAGAATCGTGACCTTCGTCACCGGGTCGGTGTTGCGCATGCTCGCCGCTGCGAGGGCGTGGCCGCTCTCGTGATAGGCGGTGATGAGCTTCTCTTTGTCGTTCATCAACCGGGTGCGTCGCTGCGGGCCGGCCATGACCCGGTCGACGGCCTCATCCAGTGCACGGTTGTCGATCAGCTGGGCGTTGGAGCGCGCGGTGAGGAGGGCGGCCTCGTTGA
>JANXTJ010000186.1 GCA_025352485.1 Salinibacterium sp. | reverse complement strand
TCGATGATGGAGCTGCGGCCGACATAGAAGAGGTCGTGTTCAGCACCAGCATGGTTGATGTAGGCGACGTAGAGCTGGTTCTCCCATGCACGTGAACGCACGACCTGCTCCGCAATAAACGAGAAAGGAACCATCTGGGCTGTCGGCACGATGATGAGGTGAGCCCCCGCCACGGCCGCAGCCCGTGCCGTTTCGGGAAATTCAACGTCATAGCAAATCAACATCGCAATGCGCACGCCGTGAAAATCGATGGTCGAAACGAGCTGCTCTCCTGCGGTGAACGTGGAGCGGTCGAGGCTGCCGAATAGATGGGTCTTGCGATACCGTCCGAGCTCCGCTCCGGAATCATCAATGAAAACCGCGCTGTTGAAAAAGTGGCCGGCTTCGTACTCGGGCAGGCCGGCGACAATGGCGATACCCTCCTCGCGGGCAATCTTCTGAACCATTCCGACGAGGTCGAGGCGCGCGTACTGGGAGACCAGGTCCCCAATGTTATAGCCCGTGACGAAGAGCTCCGGCGTCGCGAGACCGCAGGCTTATCTGCACTGCTGACAGGCCCTCCTCAATCTCTAGCCCGCGGCAGGGCAAACTTGCAAACCCAGCCGCACACGCTGGGCGCTTCGGATGGCCGGCCGGAACGAGGGGTTCCAGATGGCGCAAATCGTCAGCTCTACGTATGCTCCGATCCTGGCTCCCGCCGCTCCCAAAGCGGGGCGAATGAGCACGGAGAAGAGGGTCATGAGCCTGGCCGAGAAGCCGGTGGCACGCTGCGCCGATTAATGGCCCGGTTGCACGCGCGAAGCGCTAGAGAATGATCCGCGCTTTGGCCAGTTCTCGACCGACGGCCGCAGCAAGGATCCCCTGCCCCGCTGCCGTCGGATGCACGTCATCGTCCTGCATGAGCGTCGGTTGCCCGGCCAGCGGCTGTCCAATTTCGAGGAACACCCCGCCGACGGCCGTCGTTGCGGTGTCCACAGCCGCATCGATCGCGTTCATCTGAGCGGGCACCGCGGTATCGCCCCACGTCGAACTCACCGTAATGATCGTCGCGGTCGGCACGGCCGCATGGAGCCCGACGATGGTAGCGGCAGTGGCGTCGTCGATCGTTTTATCATCGGCGCCCAGATCGTTGCTGCTGCCGGCGAGGATAATCACGTCGGGGTGGCGTCCTTCCGCAACAACCGCCTGATCGGCAAACCTGTCGCCGTTGTTACCCGCTGTGACGAATCCGGACCCATCGCTGGCCAGATTGGTGAAACGCCAGCCATCTTGTTCGGCTAGGAGAGCAAGCCACGCCTGATCTGATTCGAGGCCGTGGCCTTCCATGATCGAGTCTCCGATCGCCACCACAATCGGCCCGGCCGATGACGCGTCGATGCTGTGTTGAACGATTTCGGGGCGGGATGCGGCCGAGGCGGCCCCCGCAGACAGCACCAGAATTGCTATCGTCGCCGCACTCCCCGCGGCGAGGAGGTGCGGCATTCGAAGAGACATGTCCTCACGGTAAATCCGCTTCCTATGAGCGCCCTATGTTTTCGCATCGGATTGGGCGTGCGGTCACACGATCGGCCGCGTCCGCGAAAACGGGTTGGGCATCTCACCGAGCCAACCCACTATGGCAAGCACCTCGGCTAAGACATCGCTGCATCGCGGGCAACCCCGTAGGTGATTTTCGATCGCGAACCTGGTCGGCGTGCTGCACGAGCGTTGCGCGAACTTTCCCATGTTGCTGAGGGTGAAGAAGTGCTCATCGTTATCGATCACGGTGACGTGTGCCTGTACCCATTTCGCGCGCAAACCTTTCCGCGCCCTGAAGGCCAAGGCCGAGACCGCGTTCGGCTGGAGGTTCATGAGGATCCCCGTGTCGGTGGCGCTCAGTCGTCCCACCTCGACATGCCACAACACCTCCTGCCACCGGCGCGGGAGGGCCCGAAAGGCGGTGGCAGTGAGCGCCTGGTCCGCAAGCCGAGCGGCCGAATCCCTGAGCGGATCCGAGTAGTCCAGGGAATCCGCGTCTAGCTCGGTCGTCGCCAAGTGTCGACGAGCGTTGCGCGAGGCTATATTGCGAATGACCGTGTAAAGGTAGGGGCGGAAGGCCGTGGTCGGCCCGCCACCGTTGCGGATCGTTCGAAGGATCGCCACGAAGGCTTCGGCAACGAGGTCATCGGGATCGAGCAGTCGCGTGACACTTTTTGCCGCGACCGTACCCGCCCGAGAATGCCGGTTCCACAATTGCCGATAGGCCGCCCGGCTGTCCTCGCGGTCGTGGGAGCGGGTACTAGCGATGAGATCTTCGTCCGAATGGTGCTCCCCCATACCGGCGGGTGGTGGTGCTCGCATTGCTGGCCCAAAGTTTGGAGCAGCCGACGCCGGGTTCTAGAGCGTCGACATGAGAATTTCTTCTCTACCCTAGAGAGCACCCTTTCGTCGGAATATGACGCCAATCGGCAAAATTAGTTGATCAACGTAATGAAGTTGTTCATGTTCGCTCTTAGATAGTGCGGAGACAACGGCATGCGGGTGCCGAGTCGCCCGTGTCTGTGCCCACGCGTGGGACGGCCAGAACGTTCGCGGTTGTGGTGCCGGTGGTTCCGGTGACTGCTGGCCGCTGAGCCTTGGCCGTCCGCGTGGGCACAGAACAATTGCCGATGGCCCCCGAAGTGGGGTAGTTCGCACTCGTCATATCTGACCGAGTACCACGTCTCTGTAAGCAAGAGGCTCAGCCCCGTTTTTCGGGGCCATGTCTTGGTGCACACAAGCAGTGATGGTGATCTCGACACTCGCGCGGCCGGTACCCAGCACCATCCACAAAGCGAGGACACCATGCCAAATTTCATCCGAAGAGCCGCCGGACGACCCGCGCGCGACGCCATTGTCGGTACCGCACACATCGAGACATTCACCTCCACCAAATCGGGCGAACCGATCTACGTGAGCTGCGTCTGCACCCTGTCGCGCAACCACGGGTGGGAGGAGGAACAGCAACGCGCGGCTTCGGCCGCCCGTGAAGGTGGTAATCCGCGAACCGACGCGGAAAGCGGACCGGAAATGCAGGCCAGCCGACGGCAAGAAAACGGTTTGATGCCCGAATTATGGATTTTGGCGTAAGCAACGGTCGGCTCAGTCGTCTCGAATGTGGTGCATTCGCGCCGCGGACCAGTATTGGTGGGGTTGTGATGACTGTCACTCGGGCAATGAAAAGGGTCGAGTTTCGGGAACTTAGTAGTTTCTTGACGAGACTCGATCGCATCGAGCTTCTGTCGGGAATCGACAGCTCGGAAGTTATCGAGTTGTCGACAGGGGTGCTGCAGTTCCTGGCGGGAGGCGTGCCGTTGACCCTGACAAGCCGGGAGCGAATTTTCCCGGGCAGGGGAATTCTCGTGTCGGCTTCGATCCAGCTCGACGTCGAAGGCCGGCTCTTTCAATACCGCTACCGGCGCATTACCGACCGTGGCACGGGCGGCCCCGAGACCGGGACATCGGGGGGAATTTTGAGGCTATCGCGGTTACGGGCGCGGGCGAATTCGCCGCACTCGCGCGAGCATGCGAGTGATCAGGGTGTGTCGTTATGGCCCACCGGCTTCGCACTGGTCACCCCGATCCGACCGCCGTCCGCAGCACCGACGGCGGCTGCCGAAAAACCCGCTGTGGCCTTGCGGCGTGAGTCGCCGTGGGCGGGGTAGCGCGCCAGGGGCGGGTGCGCGCATTTTTTTTCGCGCGGACCCCCACGGGAGGCGAATCCACGCCAAGATTGTCGTTGTTCGCGTCAATCTCAATCCGGTGCAGTTCAGGGTCGGCTTCCACGAGCATCATGACTACCGCCGACGAAGAGCAGGAAGCGATGCGGCACACGGAGAGAGTTAGGGTCCGGCCCAGGACTGAACCTCGGCGCTGCCTCCTTCAGCGGCGGGCGGGTCTGCTCACCGTGACCATCGAGGCGAGCCCGCCAATCCCGGTCGGGCTCCCGATAGCGAACGCCGGCCGGCAGTTTCTTCGGTTTGACGAACCCGCGGCCCTGACCCCTGAAGCCCTCGAACGGCTCTACTGGTGCATGTTCGCGCCAGCCGACACCGGCGCGGTTGCCCCCGACCCTCACCGCTAGGGCGAATCGGATTCCCTCTCGCGTGAGCGTGCGGTGGCTCGCGAGCGAGAGCACGCAAAAAAATATCCTGTAGCCGCGTAAGGAAACCCGCGGCCGCGCGTCTAAGAGTACGGACGGAACTACGCCTCGCGACGGTCCTACGTCACGGTGCCTCGGCCGGAGCGTCCCCTCAGCAGAAAGCGAGCACCCGCCATGGGGAGACTTGCCCACCCCGACGCTGAGACGCGCGCGCCTGCCGATGGGGTGCCCAGCTCTGACCAGGGGTCGTCCGACCACGACCTCATTCACCGCACTAAGAGCGGCAATTCGGCGGCGTTTGCCGAACTGTGGCGCCGACATTCGGCCAAGGGTTTGGCCTTCGCGAAGTCGTTCACCACGTTCGACGCCGACGACATCGTGGCCGAAAGCTTTGCGCGGATTTTTCAGGCAATACGGGATGGCGGAGGTCCCACCGGCGCCTTTCGCCCCTATCTGCTGACCACGATCCGCAATCTCGCAATTGATATGTCACGAAAAGGGGTCGAAATGCGGCTCGGCGACGGGGGTGCCGTCCCCGACCCGCGCTTCACCGACGAGCGGGCCCTCGCGGCTTTCGACCGAAGCACCACCGCCGTGGCCTTCACAGCGCTCGAATCACGCTGGCAGGAGGTGCTCTGGTACGCGGAGGTGGAACGACTCTCGCACGGCGAAATCGCGCTGGTACTGGGCATCACGGCGAATGCCGTCTCTGCCCTCGCATTTCGGGCGCGAAGCGCTTTTCGCGAACGCTGGGTACAGGCACACCTTCAGAAAAACACAGCTGGCCCGGAATGCCAATGGACCGTCGAGCGACTGGGCGCATACACTCGCGGTAGCTTGCTCCCCAGGGCCTCCGCTCGCGTCCAACTGCATTTCGGATCGTGTGCCCCCTGCCGATCCGCCCAGGATGAGGCGGCCAACGCCAATTCCCGGCTCGCCCTGGTTCTGCTCCCGCTGCTGCTCGGCGTCTCGGGAGCGGCCGCCTGGGCCGCTCTCCAACCGGTCTCCGCCGCCACGGCGGCAGCCCTGCCCGCCACCTCAATAGGGCACCGTGTGATTTCCCGGGCCGCGCAAAACGCCGCGAGGCTTGCCGTCGCTTCGCCCGGGGTCGCTATCGCCGCCGCCGCAGCCGGCATCCTTCTTCTCGGCGCAATCGTCGTCTTCGTTCCCGCATGGGCCAGCGAGAGCACACCACACACGACCCAGGCTCTTCCTGCTGCTGCCGCCCCGCCGACGCCGAATCTACAACCGAAGCCGACGGCCACGCCGGCTCTCGAGCAGCCCACGGTGCCCTCCGCGACCGACAACGGTCTTGACACGGTTGCCGACGTGCATACCGCCCCGTCGATCGCAGCAGCCATTCTGGCACCGCTGGACGGGTCCGTCACCAACTCCTCTGCCGTGACCTTGACGGGCGTCGGAACGCCTGGCAGCGATCTGACCCTTACCGCCGCGGGGCTCCGCACCCGGGTGTCGGGGCCTACGGTCGTCGCTCAGGTCCCCTCCGACGGGCGCTGGAACGCCACCCTCGACTTCTCTGCGTTGCCCGACGACGACTACGGCATCGAGCTCGGCCCGTCCGGCGGCTCGGCCCACGCCGTTACTCACATCACGGTGGATCGCCAGGTCGCGCCCCCCGCGGCACAGGCAGACACGGGAAACAACCTGCTGTTGCCGATCCTGAGTGGCACGAGCGAACCATTCGCGACCATCAGGATAACGATCGACTCGGTGCCGCCGGGAGAGACCGTCACACTTCGCGCCGCGGCCGACGGGAGTTGGCGCAGCACCACCCTGACTGCCGTGCCGCTGGGGTCGAGCAGCCTCACCGTCACTCAAACCGACAGCGCTGGAAATGTCTCGCCCCCCGCTCTGCTGCGCTTCACGCTCAAATCCCCGGCGCTCTTCACCGAACTCGCACCCTTCGGGTACATCGCACAAGCGCAGGGTCAGCCGGGTGCCACCGCCGAATTTACGCTCGATGGCGGAGCAAGTGTGTTGGTGCAACTTGACGCGTCCGGCACTCGCGCCGCCTACCTACCGTGGTCCGCGCCGCCCGGGGGCTTTGACGTGGCGGTTCGCTATCGACTCGGTGACCGGTTCGGCCCGACCGCGCATCAGACAGTGTTGTGGGCACGGCCATGATGCTGGGCACAGGGCCGAGCTTGCCGCAACGCTGAGACCGGCAGCGGGTACCCTAAAGCCAATGGACCACACCCTTCTCAAGCACCTCGTCGCCGCGGCGCAGCACCTGCATTTCGCGCACGCCGCCCGCGCTTTGGGCATCCCGCGCTCGAGCCTCATCGCCTCGATCAGGTCAATCGAAGCGCAGCTGGGTTACGAACTGTTTGACACCAGCGCCACCTCAACCCAGCTCACCCCCGCGGGGCAGGCATTCCTCGTCGACGCTCAACGTCAGCTCGACAAGTCGGCAAAATCTGCTGCGGCGTCTGCGGCAAAGCCGGGCGGCAAGGCGAAGGCCTCTAAGGGCAAAGGGCGGGCACCCGCGGTCAAAGGCCAGCCGCGGCCCGGCGGCAAACGCCAGTCACGCTAAAGCCACCGGCCTGAGCCCGGCGGCTGACTATCTCGGGCACCCACCGGCGGCCGACTATTTCGGCTACGCGACCCGCAGTTCAATCTCGCCGACGGCATCCGCCGTGCCGAACACGAGATACCTGTTGGCGATCTTGTCGGTGAAGAACCGGTCATGGCTCACCACGATCACGGCACCCGGAAAATGCATGAGCGCACGCTCCATGACCTGAGTGCTCGAGAGGTCGAGGTGGTTAGTGGGTTCGTCGAGCACCAGAACCGACGCCCCCGACAAAAGGCACTGGGCCATCGCTACGCGCGCGCGTTGGCCCCCCGAGAGGTTGCCGATGCGCTGCTTGAGGTCGGCCTCAGAGAACTGGAACATCGACAGAAACCTCCCCACCGACTTGCGCGTGGCAGTGAGGGCGAGGCTGTCCGGCATCGCGTTCACGGCATGCGTGACGGTGTCGTCGTCGTCGAGTTCGTCGAGCACGCGGTTGTAGGAGACCACGGAGACCCCAGACGCCCAGGCGACTTCACCGGAGTCCGGCTTTTCGTCGCCCATGAGCACTCGCAAGAGCGTGCTCTTGCCGCTTCCATTTGCGCCGAGCACCGCGACGCGATTGCCCCGACGAAGCTCGAACTGCAGCCCGCGGAACAGCAGCTTGTCGCCGTAAGACTTCTCCAGTGCCTCGACCCTGGCCAGCACATCCTTGACGTGCAAACCGCCGTAGATCTCGGTGATGATCTGGTCGACCGGCCGCGGCGCGCGTGATTTCTTGATGCCAGACAGCTGTTTGTCGAGCCCACGGCTTGCGGCCTTGGCCGCCTCCCGCCGATCGGCGATGCCCTCAGACTCGAAGGCGAGCAGTTCGGATTCGTGCACGAATTGGGATTCGAGCGTCTTCAGCCTGAACTGCTTCTGCACGACGTATTCCGCGAAATTACCGGGGTATTCGTGGAGGTGGAAGTTCTCCACCTCCACGATGCGAGTGACCACCGTGTCGAGAAAGTGCCGGTCGTGCGAGACGATTATCGCCGCGCCGGTGAACCCGCGGAACCACGCTTCTAACCATTCGACTCCCGCGACGTCGAGGTAGTTCGTGGGCTCGTCGAGCAGCAGAACCTGCGGGTCTTCGAGAACGATTTTGGCGAGGGCTGCACGGTTGCGCCAACCGCCGGAGAGGTCATCGATCGGGCAGGTGCGATGTTGTGTGGTGAAACCCAGCGTCGTCAGGGCCTGATCGATGCGGCGCCGATACTCCCAGCCGTCGAGGCGATCCATGTCGGCGAAGAGGTCGGCTTGGCGATGGATCAGCGCGTCCAACTCGCCCGTGGTGTCGGCGGCGATTGACGAGTCGATAGCAGCGAGTTCCGCCTCGATGCCGCGAATCTCGGCGAAGACCCCCTCAAGCACCTCGACGATAGTCATCGCGCCGTTCAGCTCGGAGAACTGCGAAAAGTAGCCGATCGTGAGATCGGGTTCGACGGCGACGGTACCGGCATCCGGGGTGACCTGACCGAGGGCGAGTTTAAGCAGCGTCGACTTTCCCGAACCGTTGCGGCCGATCAGGCCCACCCGGTCGCCGGTCTCGAGACGGAAGAATGCCTCCCGAAGAATCTGAGTGTTTTCGAAGCGCACGGCGACGTCGTTTAATCTGATGAGGCTCATGGCAATGCTTCCCTGCGGGTAGTCGGAATCCGGTTCAACCGTAGTGCGGTGCCGTCGGCACCCGAGCCATCGCACTTCTCAGACAACTGTCCGAGAAGTGGTAGGATGGGTTAATGACTTTCGCCGAAGACTACGTTGGCGAGCCTGCCAGCAGTGTATTCAGGAGCAGTGTATTCAGGGGCAGTGTCGTCGGAAGCAGTGGTGTCAGCAGCAGTGGTGTCAGCGGCGGCCGGGTCAGCAGTGATCCCCGCGGCGAACACACTCGACAGTTGGTGTTCACCGCGATTAGACAACTGATGTCTGACAGCACCACCGCGGTCACCGTCGCAGATATTGTTCGCGTCGCGGGTATCAGCCGAAGCTCGTTCTACGCCCATTTTGGCAGCCTCGATGAGTTGGCTGCCGAGGTGCTTGGCCTCCAGTTTGCCGAAGTGGGCGGGCTGGGCATCGATCTGCGACGTGGGTCGACGATCCCTCGGCGCACGGCCGCACGCCTCGGCTACGAGCGCCTGATCGCCCACATGGTCGACAACTTTCCGCTGTACTCGAGTGCCCTCGATCTGCCGATCACTCGCAAGGCCTACGACGACGTGGTTGCCACCTATTCGATGCGGCTTCTCGAGTCGGTGATCCTGCTCGGCTACGTGCCGCCCGGCGTCAACGCGCGGCTGGCCTGCACCTACGTTGCCGGCGGCGCGATGACCCTGATTAGCGCCTGGATGCGCGGCCAGATCGAGGCGTCCGACGACGAACTCACCACCCAGCTTGTCGAGCTATTACCCCCATGGATTCTCGAATCCTCAACAAAAGAAACGACTGAACAATGAAGATTGAAATCGGCGAGACCCTCGTATACCCGCACCACGGCGCGGTGACCATCACCGGCATTGCCACCCGGATGATCCGTGGAGTGGAGACGAAGCTGATGACCCTGAACGTGCACACCAGCGAGTTGACCATCCAGCTGCCGGTCGACAATGTCGATCTGGTCGGCGTGCGTGATGTCATCGACAAGGATGGCGTCGCCGCGGTCTACAAGGTGCTGACCGACGAGTTCATCGAAGAGCCGAGCAACTGGTCGAGACGGTACAAGTCCAACCAGGAAAAAATGGCCAGCGGAAGCGTCTACAAGGTCAGCGAAGTGGTCAGAGACCTGTGGCGCCGGGATCAGGAGAAGGGTGTCTCCGCCGGCGAGAAGCGCATGCTCGAAAAGGCTCGCCAGATTCTCGTCTCAGAGTTGGCGCTCGCGCAGGGGATCAACGACGCAGAGGCAGCCGTTTTGCTGCTCGAGGTGCTCGAGTCGAACGGGGCGCCGTCGAGCGACGACGCCGTAGCCTAGGGCCGCACCGAGCTGGCGTGACGACGAGCTAGCGTCGCCCCGCGCTAGCGTCGCACCGAGCCGGTGACGCCCGCGATGGCGCGCAGGATCGCGGGCCGCATGGCGAACCACGCCGCGATCATCAGAAGCACGGATGCGGCGAAGATCACGAATCCCCACCAGCTCTGATCGTCGCGCCCCGCATACATGTGGTTGAGGTTGCGCAGGGCGCCGGTGGCCAACACGAGGGTGACGTGCACGATGATGAACGCGACGAAAAAGATCATCGTCGGGTAGTGAATCCGACGCGCCACGGTGATGGGGTAAATCTTCTCGATGCGCCGGAATGCCCCGGCGAGCCCCGGCGCCATCCTGATGCCGGTGACGAGAGCCAGCGGCGCCGCGATGAAGACGACGATGAAGTACGACAGGGTTTGAAGCGCGTTGTAGTTGACCCAACCATCTTCGGTGGGCCAATTGAGGGATGCGTACTGGATGCCGGCCGAGACGGCGTTGGGAAAGATGTCCCAGTTGGTTGGGATGATGCGCACCCACTGGCCGGTGGCGAACACCAGCACGTAGAACAGCACGCCATTGACCACCCACAGGGTGTCGAGCGAGAGGTGCAGCCAGAGGTTCAGCGAGATGCGCACCGGGGGATTCTTGGTCGTGATCAGCCCGGTATTATTGCGGGTCCAGAACGCGGCGGGACGCTTGGTGGTGCGGATCTGCCACCCCGTACGAATGATGAACAGGATGAAGAAGGCGTTCAAGAAGTGCTGCCACTGCAGCCAGGCCGGGAAGCCGACCGGTGCGCCAGCGGGTAACTCCGACCGACCGGGGTAGGTCGTCATGAACGAGGCAACCGACGGCAGACCGCGGATACCCTTGGCGGCGAGCACCACGACGACCATGACGGCGATAATGGCGGGAGCGACCCAGACGAGCCTGAACCAGCGGCTCTGCCTGAACGCGCCCCAGCGGGTTGATGATTCCATGTGCGGGGAAGCGCCTCTCGTGTCGATCCGGTCTTCGATGCTACCGGTCGGCTAGCGCTTTCTTGCGTTGACCGCGTCGATGAGCTGCGGCACGACGGTGAATAGGTCGCCCACCACCCCGAAGTCGGCGACGTCAAAGATCGGGGAATCGGCATCCTTGTTGATGGCGACGATTGTCTTGGCCGACTGCATTCCTGCACGGTGTTGGATCGCACCGGAGATCCCGACGGCGATGTAGAGATTGGGGGAGACGGTCACCCCGGTCTGGCCGACCTGCATGTTGTGCTCGACGTAGCCGGCATCTACCGCTGCTCTAGAGGCGCCGACGGCAGCTCCGAGGGCATCCGCGAGTTGTTCGACCAGCACGAACTTCTCTTTAGAGCCGAGGCCGCGGCCGCCCGACACCACGATGTCGGCCGTTTGCAGGCTCGGGCGCTCGGATGCCGAAGTCTGCTCGTGTCGCGCGGTAACCGCCGTCGTGGCAGAGGCGTCGGCCCCGAGGTTGAGTGTCACCACTTTCGCGGCTGCAGCGGGGGCAGCACCCTCGATGGAGTGGGCGCGCAGCGAGATGACCGGGATGCCCCGTGCCGCCGAGGCCGTGACCGTGAATGCGCCGCCGAAGGCCTGCTGGGTGACGGTGATGCCACCGGCTCCCGACCCGATGCCGACGGCATCGCCCTGGTAGGCGCCGTCGATTCGCACGGCCAGGCGAGCGCCGGCCTCGCGGCTGTCGAGGGAGTTGCCGAGGATGACCGCGCAGACGTCGCCGGATGCCGCAACGGCGGCCTGGAGCGCGGCGACCTGCGGCGTGATCAGGATGCTGTCGGCGTCGGCGACCTCCGCGACGAAGACAGTTACCGCCCCGAGCGCGCCGAGCTGGCTCGCCAGCGCGGCGCCGGATCCGGGTGCCGTGACAATGACGGCGACCGGGTCGCCGAGTTGGGCGGCGGCGGCCAGGAGTTCTGCCGAGCCGGAGGAGAGGGTGCCGCCGACGTGCTCGGCGAGAACGAGTACCTGTGACATCTGCTGATTCTTCCTAGATGAGCTTCGCGTTGGCGAGGAATTCGGCGAGCTGGGTGCCGGCGGTGCCGTCGTCCTTGATGATGGTGCCGCCGGAGCGGGCCGGGCGGGCGGTGACGTCGTCGACGACCGACCACGAGTTCGCGCCGCCGGTGTCGGCTGCGGGTAGGGCGAGGTCGCTGGCGTTGAGGGTCTCTACCGGCTTCTTTTTCGCGGCCATGATGCCCTTGAAGTTGGGAAAGCGGGCCTCCGCGATCTGCTCGGTGACGGAGACGACGCAGGGAAGGGTGGCCGAGAGCTCGAGGTGGCCGCTGTCGGTAAGCCGCTCGCCGGACACGGTGTCGCCGGTCACCTGCACCGTGCGCATGAACGTGAGCTGGGCAAAGCCGAGGCGTTCGGCGAGCATGGCCGGGATGGCGCCGCTGCGACCGTCGGTCGACTCGTTTCCGGCGACCACCAGGTCGAACCCGCGCGGCGCAAGGGCCGCGGCAATGGCGGCGCTCGTTTGCATGGCGTCGGAGCCTGCCAACGCGTCGTCGATGATGTGGATGCCGTTGTCGGCACCCATCGCCAGCGACTTACGGATCGCGTCGCTTGCGCTCGCCGGGCCCATGGTGAGCACGGTTACCGCGCTGCCGGGGTGGGCCTCCTTGATGAGCAGTGCGACCTCCACCGCCTTCTCGTTGATCTCGTCGATGACGATTTCCCCGGTGCGCACGACCCGCTTGGTGGTTGGATCAATTTTTCGGTCACCCCAGGTGTCGGGAACCTCTTTTACAAGTACTGCGATCTTCATCACGCACTCCGTTTTCGTCATCGAGGGTGGCCGTTCCACTCTACGTCCGGTCGCCGATCTTGCAATTCGGCGGTGCCCGGCTATTTGATTGGATGTCCTAGTATTTTAGTAGGAAGTCCTAGTAAAATTGTGATATCGATGAAATGGAGCCGGGAATGTATGCCGTCACCGAAGACCAGCGGTCGATCATCCAGGCGGTCAGGCACTTTGCCGGCCACTCGCTGGCGCCGCATGCCGCCGAGTGGGATGAGACGCACTACTTTCCGGTGGAGGTGCTGCGCGAGGCCGGTGACATGGGTCTCGGCGGCATCTACTCGCGTGAGGAGTTCGGCGGTTCCGGCCTGACCCGCGCCGACTCCGTGCTGATCTTCGAGGAGTTGGCCAAGGGCGACACCACAATCGCGGCCTACATCTCGATCCACAACATGGTCACCTGGATGGTCGACAGCTTCGGTAGCGCGGAGCAGCGGGCCGAATGGGTGCCCCAACTCACCCGAATGCAGACCCTCGGAAGCTACTGTCTCACCGAGCCGGGCGCGGGGTCGGATGCCGCAGCCCTCAGCACCAGAGCGGTGCGTGACGGTGACGACTACGTCATCAACGGGGTGAAGCAGTTCATCTCTGGCGCCGGAGCGGCCGGCCTCTACGTCGTCATGGCGCGCACAGCCGACACCGGCAGTCACGGCATCACGGCGATTTTGGTGGCCGATGGCACGCCCGGCCTGAGCTTCGGGCCGCTGGAAAAGAAGATGGGCTGGCACGCCCAGCCCACCCGCCAGGTGATCTTCGACGACGTCAGGGTGCCGGCGGCGAACGTGCTTTCCGGGGAGGGCGACGGCTTCGGCATCGCGATGAGCGGACTCAATTGCGGCCGCCTCAACATCGGCGCCTGTTCGATCGGTGGCGGGCAGGCGGCCCTCGACAAGGCGGTCGCGTACCTCAAACAGCGCACCGCCTTTGGCGGCCCGCTCATCGAACAGCAGGCCCTGCTCTTTCAGCTCGCCGACATGGACACAGAGTTGGAGTCGGCGCGCACCCTATTGGCGCGAGCCGCGCAGTCGCTCGACCGCGGCGACGCCGACACCGTCAAGCTCTGCGCGATGGCCAAGCGGGTGGCGACCGACGCCGGATTCTCTGTTGCCAACCAGGCCATTCAATTGCACGGGGGTTACGGGTATCTTTCGGAATATGGACTCGAACGAATCGTGCGCGACCTGCGCGTGCACCAGATTCTCGAAGGAACCAACGAGATCATGCGCCTCATCGTCGGCCGCAGTCTCGCGAGCGCGTCATGACTGACTCGGATGTGCTCTTTCAGCGGGTGGGGCGCCTCGGTCACATCGTGCTCAACCGACCGGCCGCGATCAATGCGCTGACCCACCCGATGGTGCAAGCCATCGCCGCGGCCCTGCGCGAGTGGCGCAACGATAACGGGGTCGAGACGGTGCTGATCACCGGCGCGGGCGAGCGCGGCCTGTGCGCCGGCGGTGACGTCGTGGCCATTTATCGCTCCGCCACGAGTGCCGACACCGAGGCCGCGGCTTTCTGGGCCGACGAGTATGAGCTCAACGGCCTCATCTCGCGCTACCCGAAGCCCTACGTCGCCTTCATGGACGGCGTTGTGCTTGGTGGGGGCGTGGGAGTCTCCGCCCACGG